>CAIJFH010000025.1 GCA_903819895.1 Candidatus Adlerbacteria bacterium | reverse complement strand
TTGTGCTCAAGAAGTCGCTCGAGTTGGGACTCAAGCCAATCGTCGTCATCAACAAAATCGACAAGCCCGCTGCCGACCCGGCGCGCTGCGAGGAGCAGGTGCTCGAACTCTTTTTGGAGCTCGGCGCAAACGACGAGCAATCCGACTTTACCGTCGTATACGCAATCGGCCGCGAGGGGATCGCAAAGAAGAAGTTGGAGGACGATTCGAAAGACCTCACCCCGCTCCTCGATACTATTTTGGAGAAAGTGCCGCCCGCGTCGTCGCCCGAAAAAACGGCGATGCCACTTCGTTTGCAGCCATTTAACCTCGGCTACGACAACTTCCTTGGTCGCCTCGCGATTGCCCGCGTCTACGAAGGCGTCATCAAGACGGGGCAAACGGTGTTTATCAAAAAGCCAAACGGCGAGCAGCGTTCGGGCCGCGTGGTCAAACTCTTTACCTTTAGCGGGCTCTCCAAGGTCGAGGCGACCGAGGTGGTCGCGGGCGACATCGTGATGGTCGCGGGGCTCACCGATATCTTTATCGGCGAGACCGTCACCGACAATGCGGCGACGGAGCCCTTGCCCGCAATCGCCATCGACGAGCCAACGATCACGCTCAACTTTTTGGTCAACAACTCACCGTTTGCTGGCCGCGAGGGCAAGTTTGTGACCACGCGCCAGATCCGCGAGCGCCTCGAGCGCGAGTTGGAGATCAACGTGGGGCTCCGCGTCGACTTTGGTGCGGATTCATCCACCGCGACTGCTGATGCGTTTAAGGTGTCGGGCCGCGGCGAGCTGCACATCGCGATCCTCCTTGAGAACATGCGCCGCGAGGGCTACGAGATGCAGGTATCGCAGCCGCAAGTTATCTTCCACGAAGTGGATGGCCAAAAGTTGGAGCCGTTTGAGGAGGTGATCGTCGACACGCCGGTTGTCTACCAAGGCGCCATCATCGAGCGCCTCGGCACGCGCAAGTTTGTTATTAAAGATATGCACAACCACAGCGAGTCGGTGCGACTCGTGTTCGAGGGGCCGACGCGCGGGCTCTTGGGCTATCGCAACCAGTTTGTGCTCGACACCAAGGGTGAGGGGATTCTCTCGTCACGCTTTGTCGAGTTCCGCCCCTACGCGGGCGAGATTGTAAAGCGCGCGGTCGGATCGATGATCTCGATGGCCTCTGGCAAAGCACTTGGCTTTTCGCTCTACAACTTGCAGGACCGCGGCGTGCTCTACATCAACCCAGCGGTCGAGGTCTACGAGGGGATGGTCATCGGCAACACATCCAAGGGCGAGGAGATGGCGGTCAACCCGACGAAAGGCAAGCAACTTACCAACATGCGCGCCAGCGGCTCGGACGAGGCGATCACGCTCATCCCGCCGTATGAACTCTCCATCGAGCGCGGGATGGAGATTATGTCCGAGGATGAGTATCTCGAAATCACTCCCATTAGTGTCCGCCTGCGCAAGCAGCACCTGACCGAGCAGGCACGCAACAAAGCAAAGCGCTAGTGTTGTAAAAAATATAGCAAACATACAAAAGAGATCAGGCCGCCGAGTTTCCCCGGCGGCCTGTTGCGTCCCGTGCCCTGACCTGTTATTGAGACGGGGGAGTTGCCGGATAAGTCGGTTGCCCCCTGAGGTCAAGATATGTCCCCTGAGGTAACAGCACCGGATTTTTCCAATCTGCATCGAACCTCAGAACCACAGCGCCTTTGGCTATATCTGCCCCGACCGGAATGGTGCTTTCGGCAATGGCGACGACATTTCCTGGTGTGACGATTATGTCGGTGCCGGTGCCAGCGGCGGTCGCGTCGATAGTAACGAAACCGTGGGAGTTACAAATAACCGCTGTGTTCTCTGCCCCACCTGTAATGGTGATTGCATTTATTGTTCCTGGACTTGTGGCCATGAAGCGTATGTTGTCTCCCGACCCCCCGACCACCAACAGTTGGTTTTCAGTACCGGTTGCAACGATTCGATTACCGTTACCGCCAGAGTCAATGAGGCATCCGTTGCTGCCCAAGGAACACTGGCTGTTGGAAGTGTTCAGAAAGTTGATGCGATCAAAATCGGCAGCATTCAATGCAAGCGTATTACAGCTAACAACAGCAATTAAGTCGTTGTCTCCAGTTGTAAAATATCCTCCGGCATTAAGGAATGCGCACGTGGCATTGTCTGTGTATTCCCATCCGATTGTGCCGTCCGGATTAACTATCTGTATGAGTGTCATATTCCCCTCCACTTCGCCACTGCTGTGGCGATTTTTGTGCCCGGGCTGGCCATTCCTGCCCGGCGCACTACTAGCCATCTGCATAGTAGAGATATACTTGACGTCTGTCAACGCTCATGTGGTGCAGGTTGTCTGGTCGTGTTGTCGAAAAAATCTCCCACGTCTGGTACTATAGATGTATGCTTCGTACACTCACACTCACGATTGCCTCGGTACTCATCTTGCTCGCGACCGCAAGTGTCGTGCCGCAGGCGCATGCGGCGACCACGCCAAGCAAATCAACTGGCGGGGTGCTCACGGGTGTTTCACTCACCAAAAAAGCAACCGGCGCGTTTGAGTTCTCTGGCTGGGTGCCCGATTGGCGCGCAGCAACCGGCACCGCCGATGTGCTCCCGCATCTTGGCCAATTTAAATCAATCATGCCGTTTGGCTTCTCGGTCACCAGCCAGGGGACAATCGCCAGCCCCGACAAGTTTAGCCAGCAGCCGTGGCAGGATTTTATCGCCGCAGCACGTGCAAAAAAAGTGCGCGTCGTGCCAACGGTCGAGTGGGGCAGTGGGGCGCAGACGCAGGCAATCCTCAGCAACGCGACCAAGCGTGTCGCGCTCGAGGTTGCAATCGCAAAGCTCGTCAAAGACAACAACTTCGACGGCATCGATATCGACTTTGAGGCGCGGCAAGCACAGACACGCGACTACTTCTCCACGTTTCTCAAGGGGTTGTATCAACGGATGGGCAACAAGTTGGTCTACTGTGCTGTCGAGGCGCGCATGCCACTTGTCGACCGCTACAGCCCAGGCGCGACCATCCCACCCGACGCGACCGACTACGCCAACGACTATACGCAGCTCAATAAATATTGCGACCGTGTCGAGATCATGGCCTACGACCAAGGCACCATCGACATCCGTCTTGATGCTGCGCGCTCGGCACCCTATGCGCCCGTGGCCGACCCGGGCTGGGTGGCCGACTTGGTGACGCTTGCGGCGCAAAATATTTCAAAAAATAAATTGATTCTCGGCGTGCCGACCTATGGCTACGAGTACCAGGTGACACCAACCAACGGCTCGTATCAGTACAAAGTGTTGTGGGCGTTCAATCCACCATACGCAACACAAATTGCGCAGCAACTTGGCATCACCCCGCATCGCACCAGCGCAAACGAGCTCGGCTTTACCTACGACCCGCACGTGCTCGCGGCACTTGCGCCAACCGATGGCGACTCAACGCAGACACAGCAGCAGGCGCCCACCCTTGCAACGGTGCAAAACCAGGGCTCGCAGCTTGGCACGACGCAGCCGTTTAACTACATCACGTGGAGCGACTCGCAGGCGATCGCCGACAAAGTCGCGCTCGCGCATCAGCTGGGCCTGCGTGGTGTCGCTGTCTTTAGCTTGGGTGGCGCCGAAGATCAGGGCATCTGGAGTGTGTTGAAGTAGAACGCGCCCTGCTCTCCAGGACTACAAAGAGACGACCCATAACGTCACCCAGCAATCGTCTATGCAGCACACAATGAAAGTATCGTCCGAACCGTTTGGTAAGATCGCGAGCAAGGCGAAAGTTATCGAGTCGCGTCTGTACGACGAAAAGCGTCAGCAGATTGCTATTGGTGATGAAATCGAGTTTGCAGAAAATGACCATCCCGAGAACACAGTACACACTCGCGTTATCGGGCTACTTCGCTACCAGTCATTCAAGGAGCTGTTTGCCGACCACGACCCCGCCCTTTTTGGTGGAGAGAACCGCGAGTTCCTCCTCAATGAGATCAAGCCGTTTTATTCCGACGAGGACGAACAGAGATATGGCGTTGTTGGTATCCGCCTGCAGGTGCTACGCTAGAAGAATGGCAAAGAAATATACTGATGCGGAGTATGCCGCGACGCTGCCCAAAAAACAGGTTGGGACAGCGGTGTTATTTTTTAATACCAGAGGGGAATTGCTCATAGTAAAACCAGACTACCGTGATGGGTGGTTGGTACCGGGTGGCTCGGCAGACACGGACGAGTCACCGCTCCAGTGTGCAATACGAGAGACGAAAGAGGAGATCGGGCTCGATCTGCCCGAGTTGCGATTAGTGGGCATCTATTACGGCAAGAGTAGGGGTGTGTTTACCGACTCGCTCAAGTTTGTGTTTTACGGAGGTATCCTTTCGGATGAAACTAGTACTAAGATACGTCTTCAAACCGAGGAGTTGGAAGAATATCGATTTGCGCCTGTCGAAGAAGCGATTCCGCTCTTTTCTTCTAGTTTGCAAAAGTGTGTACCTCAATGTGTGGAGGCAATCAAAAACAACACAGTAGCGTATGTGGAGTGATGGGTGTTTGAGCACTTTCGGGGTGCATTAGAATCCTACTCACCCGCCTTTTCGCTGTTTCTGTGCTCCTTTTTTATGCGCCAGTATTCTGGATCAGAACCTGATCCTAAATCGCTCTGCGCATTTTTACGCATCAGCTCAGCGGGGTACTTGCTCCGCACTCTATTCAATTTCTCCATGACAATTTCCTCGGTGTCCAAGCCAAGCAATACGACCATGTCGAGTGCGTAGATAAACACATCCGCGAGCTCTTTTTTTTAGCTCCGACAGCACCTTTTCGTCGGCTTTTGTCTCCTCAATGCTCATGCTCGTCCACTGAAATATCTCCAGAAGCTCCGCCGCCTCGATGCTGATAGATTTCGCAACGTCAGACGGTCGAAGCGTGTCCCAGCCACGCTCTTGTAGATAGGTCAGCACCTCGGACTCGAGCTTTTTCATGCTTGTAGCATATCAGTTTTAACCCAAGCCCGCCAACAGCAGGGCTTGATCAAACGTCGTCTTGTGTGGTTTCGACGACAGGTAGAAAGTATCCCTGTTTCTTTATGGCCACGTACTATTTCTGCTCCACGACTACTGTGCGGTCGTTAGTTTGTATATACTATCCACATGCTCGTATCCCTCACCCACATCTCTAAATCCTTCGGGACACACCAAATTCTCTCCGACATTTCTTGCACCATCGAGAAGGGCGACCGCATCGCGCTCATTGGCCCAAACGGTGTGGGGAAGTCAACCTTTTTGCAGATTATCGCCGAAGACCTCACGTCTGATGGTGGCGAGGTGCGATACGTCAAGAATGTGCGAGTGCTGTTTGTGCCCCAAGAGCGTGATGTGTCTCGCGAGGGGAGCGAGCAGTACTATTTGATACTCCCACATAGCACTTAAATGTCCGTTATTAGAAATAAACATACCTACCCACAATATGACAAAAACAACGTACCAAAATG
>CAIJFH010000024.1 GCA_903819895.1 Candidatus Adlerbacteria bacterium | reverse complement strand
TTGATCGACTGCCGCCCAATGTGCGCACGATCAATCGAGCACTGAAGAAATACCTTGCGTACTACAACGACGAACGATTACATCTGGGCATTAATCTCAAAACTCCTTCGGAAGTGGTGCGAAGCTCTTGATTACAAAACGGCGCGGTTTCGCTGCATATAAACAATTGTGGCGCAGGTGTCGGGTTTGGACCGACTTTCCTGCGCCAGTTTAGAACGAAATACTACGGACACTCAAATTTCCTCGCCTCTCCATTTGGCATGCCAAACGGCTCGGTCGTCCAATGGCAACCATCAGGGAGAAGTGAACCTAGCCCCTGATGTCCGGTGGACACAAGAACATTATCAGGAGTGTGACCACCATAATACGAATCTACATCCTCACGCATTCTTTCTTCGGACACGGGAGGTGCTGGGTGGGCATATTGTACAGCCACGGTTGTAGTGACCGTTCGTGCCCCATACCCACAAAGCAAGCACACCCCTCCAGACATCCCGCACGCAGACAGTGCGAGCAAAAAAGGCAGCGCCAGCAGAATTCTCAGCATTTTCTTCCTCCAACATACAGAGTGCCATTGGAACCGGCCGGTAAGTGATACTTGCACGCCGCCGATGCGGTTGCCGACTCCACCGCCACCCCACCCTGTCCCGCATTTGTTGCCACAGGTTGTTGAGGTGGAACATATCTTTGCTGTGGCGCTGCGGGGGCAACATATCCAATGGGCGGCAAGCCAAGATTTCCACGAATCATACTGGTCGTTACCGATGCAATAGTCGCGGGGATTAGGTAGAAAATAACAAAGACAAACAGGAGAATCCCCGCAGGGACTTTTACCCATCCAGGAACTCCATCGCCTCCGCCATGCGCATCATGTCCGCCATGTCCGCTACTCATTTCTCTATCCCTTCTCTTGAGGCCACTGACCTCTGTTTGAATGTGCATTTGTGCGTGTCAACCAAGTTGAATTGGACAATACACGCACAAATTGCTGCGGCGCAGTATATAGTAAAAGTGCGATTTGTCAAATGCGCTTTGTTGCGCTTACCTAATTAGCCCCAAACGTGGCGGCGAGGTCCGCGGTGACGACAAAGCGGTGTTGCTTGGAGGCGAACGAGTCGCAGGTGACCAAGGTGAGATGGCGGCCACTCTGCGAGAGGTCGATTACATCCTGGGTCGCGTCGGCGATGCGCACGCTGGTCACTTGGTATTGGTACTCGTGCGCGGCAGAGTAGACGCTGATGATGTCGCCTGTTTTGAGATTTTGGATACCATCAAATGTTTTGTATGCCTGGTTGTGCACGATGGGCAGGTAGCTAGAGTGCCCAAAGAGCAGCACGGTGCCGTCGACCCCAAGCAGTGCCGAGGTCGGGTAGCGCGCCGCGCCGGTGAGCAGTGTTTGGTCGAGCGCGTCGATGTCGGTCGACGCTGGGTTGGCGACCGACACATCGAGGTTGATACTTTTAGCAACGATGCGCGTTGGCTGCTCGGGTGTTGTCGGCTGCGCGGGCACGGTGTATGCCGCATCTTGTGGCGCAGCGGCCGAGGTGTCGCCCGTGCCAGCGGTGGTGCCCGCGGGGTCGGGTGTCGCGCCCACCGCAAAGAGGAACGCGTAGGACACAACAAAAAAAGCAACAAACGCCAGCGCGAACATGCCGCGGCGCTGCTCTATCTCCCCGACAATGCCGCGATGAGTGGCCTGCATAGCGTCAAAACTATACCCTATTTTATGCCTGTTTGTCAATCCTGCTTGCTTGACAATACACATATTGCATAGTAACATGCCGATATATGGAAACACAGACGAGCTTTCGCGATATGGTGCTGCGAGCCATCGCCGTTATCGGTTTGATTGCGATTCTTTTGCTTGGTGCATGGGGCATTATCCAGATCGCCTTTGCGCTGCCGGATGTGCTCTCCAACCTGGGGCTGCCAGGCGGCAACTCAAGCACCGCGACCTCAACCACCCAAGGGCGTAGTTCGCTCGTAGTGAGCGTCCCGTCGATTGTCACCTCGGGCGAGCCGTTTGCTCTGTCGTGGAAGGACTCTGCCAACAACGGCCAGCATGGCTACGCTGTTTCCTACTCGTGCGCGAGCGGGCTCACCGTCAAGGCGCCGCTCCCCACGGGCGCCCTGCAAGCAGTCCCCTGCAACACACCTTTTAACTTTACCAACGCGTCACAGACGATGACGCTGACACCGAGCATCATCGGCCGCCAGCAGGTGGCAGTGACCTTTATCGTCGCGGCAGCCAACCTCGCCAACGGCGCGATCTTGGCGACCGCCGGCGGCTCGACCACCGTGCTCCCCACGGCAAGCGCGAGTGTCGCGGCAACACAGCCAGCAGCCGTCGCCGCAGCGCAAGCACAACCGGTGGCAGCAACAACACCGAGCACAACGTATGTCACCACGACTGCACGCCCCGTGCTCTATGGCCTGCCCAACCTTGGTGTCTCGATTATCTCGGCAACGCCCAGCGCCAGCAGCTACCAATCGACGCATTACACGATGCAGTTTGTGGTGCAAAACACGGGCACCAATGTGGCACCTGCGGGCTGGACCTTTGCTGCCACCTTGCCGACCAACCCATCCTATGTCTACCAATCGCCTGCGCAGCAGGCACTGCGCCCGGGCGACAAAATCGTATTCACCTTGGGGTTTGATATCCAAAACACTGCGGCATACAACAATGCGTACTACCAGCAAAACACCAACTGCGTCAACAACGCATACGCGTACACCAGCACCTACAGCTATACGCATCAAAATTATTACGACTGCCCTGCAACCAACAATTGGTATAGCAACAGCAACAATGCGTATCAAAACACCAACCATGTCTTTAGCGTGACGGTCGACCCGCAGCACTACATCTCCGAGCAGTCGGAGGGCAACAACACGGCAAGTATCACTCTGTAATCTGGGGCAACAAAAAACACTCTGCGGCGGAGTTTCTTGTTTATCTCTCCAGAACAGAGTGTTTTTTGTTGCCGTTTTTGCTTTCGCTTATATATCCAAATTCGCAAGCTTCGCGTTGCTTTGGATAAACGACTTGCGTGAGGAGACGTCCTCGCCCATAAGGATGTCAAAGACGCGGTCGGCGTCGGCAGCGTCGGTCACGCTCACCTGCTTGAGTACGCGGTTGGCCGGGTTCATCGTCGTCTCCCACAGCTCCTCGGGGTTCATCTCGCCGAGACCTTTGTAGCGCTGGATGGAAATCTTTTTTTGATTTTTTTCTGACTTCGCGGCAGCGGCCTCGTCCTCCTCGCCACCTGGCACACCACCTGGCTCTGCGTCATCACTCTCTGCGCCTTCGATCTCGATTGCACTGTCGGCGTCGGCACCCAAAAATGCGTTCTTCTCTTCATCAGAGTAGACGTAGACGACCTCTTTGCCGCGCTTGATCTTGTAGAGCGGCGGCTGCGCGATGTAGACAAACCCGCCATCCACCACGGGGCGGAAGTGCCGGAAGAAAAGTGTGAGCAAGAGCGTGCGAATGTGTGCACCGTCGACGTCGGCATCGGTCGCGATAATAATTTTGTAATAGCGCAATTTGGAGATATCAAAGATATCACCGATGGCAGTGCCGAGCGCCAAGATAAGATGTTTAATCTCCTGCGATGCGAGCATCTTGTCCAGCCGCGCGCGCTCGACGTTTAAAATCTTTCCGCGCAAGGGCAAGATTGCTTGCATACGGCGGTCGCGACCTTGCTTGGCGCTGCCACCTGCCGAGTCGCCCTCGACGATAAACAGCTCGGACTCGCTCGCCTCTTTGCTCTGGCAGTCGGCGAGTTTGCCTGGCAAACCAAAACCCTCGAGCGCGCCTTTGCGCAAGACGGAATCCTTTGCCGCCTTTGCCGCTTTGCGCGCCTTGAGCGCGAGGATTGATTTGCCAACAATAGATCGCGCGTCGTCGGGGTTCTCTTCAAGAAAGGTCGAGAACGCCTCGGCAAACGCCGCGTCCACCGCGCCGCGTGCCTCCACACTTCCCAACTTGCCTTTGGTCTGCCCCTCAAACTGGATCTCGCGCAGCTTGACCGACACGACCGCGGTGAGCCCCTCGAGCACATCATCGCCGGTCAGATTCTCCTCGCTGTCCTTGAGCTGCCCGCTCTTGCGGCTATAGGCATTGAGCGTGCGCGTGAGCGCGGTACGAAACCCAGTGATGTGCGTGCCGCCTTCGCTGTTGTAGATATTGTTAGCAAACGGGAAGACGCGCGACGTGATGTCGTCGACATACTGGAGCGCGATCTCGACCGCGACCCCTGCCTCGCCCGCGTCGTTGGACAACTCTTTGTCGATATAAAAAATATTTTTGTGGATCGGCTTTTGATAGCGATTGTAAAATGATACCAGAGAGCGCAAACCACCTTCGAAGTAAAACGTCTGCGATGGGCAATCCGAAAAGAGGTCACGGATAAACAGCTGCGAGCCCTCCTTGGGCAGCTTTGCCAGCGACTCGCGCGCGTCGATGATGGTGATGCGCAGGCCCTTGACCAAGTATGCCTGCTCGCGCAGGTGCGCGACGATTTTGTCGAAGTCATACTCGACCGTCGTGGTAAAAATCTCGGGGTCGGCAGCAAAGGTGGTCGCGGTGCCATGGAGCTTGGACGCACCAACGCGCTTGACCGCGTACTGCTTCTTGCCTTTTTGATACTCCTGCACATACGAGCCGCCCTCGCGGTGCACCTCGACGTGCATCACGGTCGAAAGCGCGTTCACGACCGAGGCACCAACGCCGTGCAAGCCGCCCGACACTTTGTATCCCTCGCCACCAAACTTGCCGCCCGCGTGCAGCACGGTCATGATTGTCTCCAAAGCAGAAACTTTACTCTGCTTGTGCTGGTCGACCGGGATACCACGACCATTGTCGGCGACACGGATCCGCGCTGCAGGGCCCGAGTCCTTGGTGGGCGGCAGCAAAATTACTTCGATATCATCGGCGAAGCCGCCCATCGCCTCGTCGCGCGAGTTGTCAAAAATCTCCCACACCAAGTGGTGCAAACCATCTGGCCCCGTCGTGCCAATGTACATGCCCGGCCGCCGCCGCACCGCCTCGAGCCCTTCGAGCACGGTAATCGACGAGGCGTCGTAGTTGCCCGCAGAATCTTTCGCTCCCTTTTTTACTTTTTCCTCAGCCATATATAAGAATCGCCCCTCTGGGCTACCGCTGTAGTATACCGTATTTCACCCCGCGCTGCGCTATTGACTTCCACACCCAATATAGTATCGTATCGCCATCCTCGGCATGGTGCCGAGATGAGTTCTGGGAGAAGACCGATGGTTGACCAACAGCCGCACATCCGCATCACATTTCTAGACGGGAGTGTCCACAACGTTCCCGTGCCGGAGGGTGGGGTAGTCGCCGCTGTCGCGATACACGATATCGGGGGCATATTCACCATCACTCACTGCGCACTAAGACCAGGAAGCGTCATTGATGATTGCGCCGCGCCTGGCCTCGCCTTGACTGGAAATCTTCTTACAGGAGCGACAATTACAGAGTGTGACCTACAGGCCGTACGCATTGAGACTTCGAAACTGGGAGGAATGTTCACATCCGTCGCACAGCCCGACCACAGCACCGCCACCGTCAACATCGCCGAAGCGATTGCTGCCGCGGTCGTGAAGATGCGCAGCACATAGCAATGGCCGCAACCCGTCCGGGGACGTGCGAGAGAATTATCTCCCGCCGCCCCAGATTTCGTCTTTCATACATAGGTCCGTCCTATGTATTTTTTGTTTACCGAATCTCAAACCCTTCCGCTTTCAATTTTGAATACACTTTTTCCATCGCAGCGTTTGCGTCGTCATCAGTGAGTGTGCGGTCGAAGGATTGGAAGATGAGGCGAAACGCGAGCGAGGTCTTATCCCCTTTTGTAAAGGTGTCGAATAGGGAGATTTTGACACACAACTCCCCTGCTTCGTTTTGTATTAGTGTCGCTATTTTTTTCTCATCAACAGCAGCTGGGAACCATGCGGCTACGTCTCTCACAATATACGGATATTTTGAGAACGCCTGGTAGCGCTCGGTAGTAGAAAGTGGAGCGTCGTCGTAGTGTGTTGGAGTCACCCTATTGGAAACCAAATCATCTAAGTACCGTTGTCTCACACTCGTATCCCCTATTTTTTCTGATACTGGGACACCAAGAAAGTTCTCCAAATCGGTTAGTGTTTCGATAGCATTTTTTTGTCCCTTGTGATTTTCAACAGCCAATCCTAATGCCAATTTTTCATCACCATCCACCCACACTGTGCCAATCTCAAACAATGATACTCGCTTCAGATTCAGAAGATCTTTATTTCTTTTATTACTCTCAAGGGCATTTACAAGACCGGGGATTAACTTATCCCGTAAATACGGCTTCACGCCGTCAACTTTGTTGAGCACCACACGCTCGCCATGGTCGGCAAAGACGCTCGTGAACACTTCCGAAAATCCTTGCGACACCAAATACTCGCGGATTTTTTCTGACCAATAAAAGTTTTTGTTGATCTCGATTGATTTACTAAACGCGGGCAACGCGACTGCGGGCACGTTGTCATACCCTTGGATACGCCCAACTTCTTCAATCAAATCTTCTGCGATAGTTATATCGAGCCGCTCGGGTGGGACAGAGACGGTGAATACCGTGTCGGCTTTTTTTCCATCTGTTGCAGAAGTAGTTTCTTTTTTATAGACAAACCCGAGTCGATCAAACGAATCAGTAATTTCTCTTTCACCAAAGGTGTTACCGAGCACTGCAGCAACTTGTGCGACTGTGGCCGCGACCGTTTTCTTTTCCTGTGGGTGTGGGTAGACATCAACAAAGCCGACCACTTCTGCCCCGGGCGAAAGTTGAAGGATGAGGTCGACGACCGCTTGCATCGCCGCGCCCGCGAGCTCGGGCGAGAGCTGCTGCTCGAAGCGCTGCGACGCATCGGTGCGCAACTTCAGCGCCTGCGCTGTCTTGCGAACAGACACGCCGTCGAAGTTTGCCGACTCAAGAATGATTTCTTTCGTCATCTCCGACACGCCCGCCGGCTTGCCACCTTTGACACCCGCGATACCAATCGCCTCACCTGTGTTGTCGTCAGCAATCACCACGTTCGCCTCGCTCAAGGTGTACGATTTATCATCGAGCGCGAGCAGGCACTCGCCATCTTTTGCCGCTCGCACCGCGATTGCATACTGTCGGGAGGTTTCACCTCCCAACAACAGTTTTTCTGCAGCAAACGCATGCAGCGGCTGCCCGAGGTCAAACATCACATAATTGGTCGCGTCAACGATATTGTTGATGGAGCGCTGCCCCACCGCCGCGAGCCGGTCGACGAGCCACTGCGGCGATGGTGCAACAGTAATATTTTTCATGTGCCCCGCAACATAGCGGCGACATAGCGGCGTGTTGATTACTACAGAAACAGAAGCACTTTCCGAGGATCCTTTCCCAAGCTCGCCGAGTTTATGCTCAAGCGAGCGCGTGGAAATGTCCGAGGAAACACCCGCGAGGGGGAGTTTGAGAATTGCAGAAAGTTCTTTCGCAACGCCGCGATGCGACAAACAATCATGCCCTCTGTTTGGCGTAATTTTTACATCAAGCACATAATCGACTGGCTCGGCGTTTTCTCCACTTTGAGCAGTATGTGCATACACGGGGTCGACACCATCTATCTCGAACGCATGAAAGGTCAACGCATCCGAAAGCACCTCCATGCTTGGGAGTTCTTGGTCAAAATATGTTTGTAGCCAGTTGCGTGAGATTTTCATATCGAGTGCATGCGTGACGAAAATTAAAATTGATTGATGAACCGCAGGTCTGCCGAGTGCATCAAGCGAATGTCGTCGATACCCCACTTGAGCATGGCGATACGATCAATCCCCGGACCAAATGCCCAACCGCGATATTTTTTTGAATCAATGCCGCAATTCTCAAGCACTTGCGGATGTATCATGCCCGCGCCACCAATCTCAATCCACTTGTTGCGCAACTTCTCCGGCGCATTCTCACCAATGAGACGCATATCCACTTCGATAGACGGTTCGGTAAATGGGAAGAAACTCGGGCGAAAGCGCACCTCCGTATCGCTCCCGAAAATCTTGCCGAAGAAAGTTGCAAACGCGCCTTTAAGATGTGCCATCGTAATATCCTCGCCAACCGCGAGCCCTTCAATTTGAAAGAACTCTGCCTCGTGCGTCATGTCGGTCGCCTCGTTGCGAAACACTTTGCCCGGAGCGATCACTCGGTAGGGTGGCAAAATCCCTTTCTTCATCTGCTCGGTCATGTAGCGAATCTGCAAACCCGAGGTCTGTGTGCGCAGAACTTTGCCCGGCTCGTCTTTAATAAAATACGTGTCCTGCATATCACGCGCAGGATGATCCTTCGGCACATTGAGTGCGTCAAAGTTGTACCACTCGTCCTCGAGCAGTGGCCCATCTACAAACGTAAACCCCATCTCACCGAAGATGCGATTTGCCTCGCGGATAAGCAGCGATATTGGATGCAAATGCCCCCGTCCTTCCATATCCACACAGTATGGCTCAAAACGGCGAAAAATGCTATACTGGCGCGACGTATGGACTGGTCGCTCGGCATCTATATCACGCTGTTTATTGGCCTCTACTTCGAGGTGTTTTTGCTCATCTCGTTTATCGAGCACCAGCCCGCGAAGAAGACCACCGCGCGCCCGACACACTTCCCTCGCGTGTCGATGGTCGTCCCGTGTTGGAACGAGGAGACAACCGTGGCAGGCACGCTCGACTCGCTGCTCGCGCTCGACTACCCCAAGGACAAGTTGGAGATTTTGGTGATCGACGACGGCTCGACCGACAAGACCGGCGAGATCGTCACCGCCTACCACGCCAAACACCCGCACATCATCCTGCATCGCAAAGAAAACGGCGGCAAGTACAGCGCGATGAACTGGGGTATCGAGCACTCGAGCGGCGAGCTCATTGGCTTTCTCGATGCGGACTCGTTTGTTGCCGAGGATGGGCTGATTGAGATGGTGAAAACGTTTCAAGAAAAGCCCGAAATGATGGCGCTCGCGCCGTCGATGAAGGTGTTTCGCCCGCGCCGTATGATCGAACTCATGCAGCAGGTCGAGTACACGTTCGGCGTTTTTTACAAAAAAATGTTTGATAACCTCAGCGCGATTAGCGTGCTGCCGGGGCCATTCTCGATCTACCGCCGCGAGGTATTCGAGAAAATCGGGCTCTTCCGCCATGCGCACAACACCGAGGACATGGAGATGACCTTTCGCATGCATGCGCACGGGCTCAAGCTGTCCAACGCACACACCGCGCATGTATACACGACCGTCCCCAAGACCACGTGGAAGTTGGTCAAACAGCGCACCCGCTGGTCGCAAGGGTTCCTACAAAACTCGCAGGAGTATTCCTTTATGTATCTCAATCCGCGCTTTGGCAATTTTGGCATGGTGGTCTTGCCGTTTGGTCTGATCGCGTTTGCCTCGGCACTGTACTGCGGTGGCTATGTGCTGCTCCACCTTGGATCATCAATCATCAACCGCGCGCTCGACCTGTGGGCAACACGCATCCCGCCACACCTCACCGCGCCACACTTGGAGTGGTTCTACCTCAACACCAGCATGATGACCTTTCTCATTCTGATCACCCTTAGCATGACGTTCTTTGCGGTGTATGTTGGCAACACGATTGTCAAAAATAAATTGACACTTAAGTCGTACCTCTCCTACTTCCTACTCTTTGGATTTATTGCACCCGTGTGGCTCGCGCGAGCGGCGTGGGGGGCACTGCGCGCGCAGGAAAGCTCGTGGCGATAGTTACTCGTTGCATCTAACTATACAAAATTTGTAACCATGTCCTGGAAAAAATACATTCTCGCGTTTGGGATTACTGCGGCGATTTTTGGCACCGCATTTTATATCACCGCACGTCTTGATGCCGAGCGCATCGCCGATATCCGCGCGACCGAAAACCAGATCTCGATCGACATCCTCTCCTCCGAGACGCAGTTTGAGCTCTTGGGCAACCTCGACTGCAGCACCGTGTCGAGCAGCCCCGTCCTCTTGGGCGAGCTCAACTCGCTGGCAAGCCGCCTGTCGGTCGCCGAGTCCAACCTTGGGTCGAGCAACTCCGACGTGGTGCAACTCAAAAAGCAGTACTCGCTGTTGGAGATCAAGGACTATGTGTTGATGCGAGAAGTCGCACAAAAGTGCCATCTCAAACCGGTCTACATCCTCTACTTCTACACCAACGACGGCAGCTGCCAGGATTGCGCACGCGCGGGCGAGGTGCTCACCTACCTGCGTGGGCAGTACCCAACGCTGCGGGTCTACTCCTTCGACTACAACCTCGACCTCTCTGCCTTGCACACGCTCACCTCGCTGCGATCACTCTCGGGCCAACTCCCCGCGTTTGTCATCAACAATCGCGCGCCGGTCTACGGATTTAAATCGGTCGACCAACTCGAGACACTTATCCCCGAGTTAAAAACCTTGGCAACGTCAACGAGTGCTGCGAAATAACATCCTCCAAGAGCCGCTTGGTTCTTCTCACCCCCCCCTTTTTTTTTCTTGGAGCCACCTCCCAGACTTGAACTGGGGACCTTCGCTTTACAAAAGCGTTGCTCTACCAACTGAGCTAAGGTGGCAATGTGTACTATTACTTCAGCACCAAATCACTATACCTGTCTTGGGTTATTTTTCAAAATCTACTCCTGCACCACCTTGCGCACACGTACCTGACTGCTTTTGAGCAGGCGCTTTTTGTGCTCACCCACCTCGCGCAAGAACGCCGACACTTCGCCGGAGCGTCTCGGCGCGCTGCTGGTCACGTGGCGAATATACACGAGCGTGCGCTCGAGTAATCGCTCGGCATAGAGCACCGCATGCGCGATGGCGCGATGTGCCGAAGCAAGCGCGGTGCGCCACGCACGGCGACCATAGATGCGCACCAACGCCGGGATAATGCGCTCGACCCACAAGAGCGTGGTGGCACACACACGCCCAACCGCGGGGCGCACGCCACCAAACACCACCGAGCCGGTCTTAATCTCCCATCGTTTAACCGCGACCAAGGACACCATACCCAGGATGGCAACAAGGAGCGTTATGCTGAAGAAGAGCGCCATAGAATGGTAGAAGTGCGAGAACTAGTGAACCGAGAAGCATGCGAGCCGGCTGACATCGACGCGCTCACCAAACTTCTGTGTTGCTGCAGAGAGCAGGTCGGCGATGGTCTTGCTGTCATCTTTGATGAACGATTGGTCGAGCAGGACAATCTCTTTAAGGCGTGCATTGACCTTGCCGGTGAGAATCTGCTCCTGCAAATTCTCTGGCTTGTCTTTGACATCCGGCAAAAACAGCGCCTTGAGGTCTGCAAGATTTTGCTCGCCAACCTCCTCGCGGCGGACATACTGCGGGCGCGTTGCCGCGGCATGCATCGCGATATCGTAAGCCAGTTTGACAAACTCCTCGTTTTTGGACACGAAGTCGGTCTCGCAGGATAGGAGCACGAGCGTGCCCACCTGCGCATTGTTGTGTACGTATGCGGCGACGGCACCGGCACCAAGCGAGCGCTCGCCTTTTTTGCGTGCGATCTCGGCACTGCGGCGCGAAAGGACAACGAGTGCCTTCTCGATATCACCACCCGCCTCCTCGAGTGCCTTCTTGCACTCCATCACGGAGATACCGGTGCGCTCGCGAAGTTCTTTAACGGTCTCTGCAGTTATTGCCATAATGTATGTATGAAGATCTGCTAATAGATACGACGACTGGTGCTATCCTGCGTAGCCAAAAAAGCTACGCCGTGGCTGTGGGAGCAGCCGCAAGCGACTCGGGGTTTGCTGCAGTGCCCTGGTTGCTCTCGTAGGTCTTGGCAACCTCGCCGAGGATGTACGCGACACTCTGGAGCGACGCATCGTTTGCAGGGATCGGATATTTGATGACGGTGCGGTCGCAGTCGGTATTGAGAATTGCAATGACGGGGATATTGAGCTGGCGTGCCTCCTCGACCGCGCCGCTTTCGAGACGTGGGTCGACAACAAAGAGCGCGTCCGGAAGTTTGTTCATACCGCGCAAGCCGCCAAACATCGAGGTGAGGTCGACAATGTCGCGATCAATGAGCAAACGCTCACGCTTGGTAAACTTTGCCAACTCGCCCTTCTCGCGCATGTCGGAGAGGTCGATGAGGCGCTGCACGCGCTTTTTGATTTCGGAAAAGTTGGTGAGCGAGCCACCGATCCAACGAGACGCGACATACGGCTGGTTGAGACGCTCTGCCGCACGGACAAGCGCCTCGCGCGCCTCGGGCTTGCCACCCACAAAGAGGATGGTCTTGCGCTCTGAGGCAAGCGCTTTGACATAGGCGAGGGCATGGTCTAAACAGGCAGCGGTCTGCTCGAGGTCAAACAACTCGGTGCCGCCTTTGGTACCAAAAATGTAGGACGAAACGGACGGATGGCGGCGCGACGGCGCATAGCCAAAATGTGCCCCGACGGAAAAGAGTGCATCTACAAGCGTTTGTTGGGTTTTTTCCATATGATTTCTGTGACTAGACAATAGCATAGTGAGCCCCGAGCCGCAAGCTGCCGACCCGATTACTCCTCGCCCTGGCCCAGGTTGTCCTGCGCGGCAGCGAGCTGCTCCAAAATCTGCTCAATACCGCCCGCAAAGATCGCTGGGACATTGTGCCAGCTTTCTTTGATGCGATGGTCGGTCACGCGATCTTGCAAGATGTTGTAGGTACGAATTTTCTCCGAGCGGTCGCCCGTGCCAATCTGCTCCTTGCGATCTGCCGAGAGTTTTGCACGCGCTTTCTCCTCCTCGTACTGCTCGATCTTTGCCAAGAGCACTGCCATTGCCTTTTCGCGGTTGCCGAGCTGGTTGCGCTCCGACTGCGAGCGCGCCTCGATGCCGGTTGGCAGGTGCACCAAGCGCACCGCCGTCTCGACCTTGTTGACGTTTTGTCCGCCCGCACCACCCGAGCGCGAAAATTCCATCTGGATATCGGCCGGGTTGATTTCGATGGTGTGTTTTTTACGCAGCGGCAAAATCGCCACCGACGCGGTCGAGGTGTGGATGCGCCCCGACTTCTCGGTTGCGGGGATGCGCTGGATACGGTGCACACCGGTCTCGAATCTGAGACGCTCATAGACGCCTAAGCCGTGTAGCTCGAGCACCACCTCTTTGTAGCCGCCAAGGTCGGTCTTCGACTCAGAGAGCACGCGCACCTGCCAACCCTGGAGCTGCGCATACGCGCGATACATGTGCGACAACTCCTCGGCAAAGAGCGCGGCTTCTTCCCCACCAACACCAGCACGCACTTCGAGAATTGCCTCGTTGGGAAATTCTTCCTCGACACGCTCGCGTTCCAAAATTTTTTCTATCTCATCCTGCAGGGCTTTTTTTTGCTCAGCGATGCGCGCCAAATCATCGCCCGCCAAATCGCCCAACTCGCCCGCAGCAAGTTCCTCTACCTCGCGCTCCTCGGCGAGCAAGCGCTCAAGCTCCGCGGCGAAATACGCGGTCTTTGGATTTTCTTTATAGCGGGAGAGGTCCGCGTCGAGCATCTATTTTTTTGCGGCGGCCTTGCGTGCTTTAAATTTCTCTACGCGACCCGCGGCGTCGAGGAGCTTCTCGTTGCCGGTGTAGAACGGATGGCACGCGCTGCAGATTTCTACCTCGATCTTCTCGTGAGTCGAGCCCACCGCAAATGCGTTGCCGCACGCGCAGGTGACCGCGGCCTCGGGGAAATAGGTCGGATGGGTGTCTGTCTTCATGCCCCGCATCGTAGCACAAAGCCCCAAGGAGGGCAACTAATTGCAGCTGGTGCTACCCGGGTTGCCGCCCACAATGTCGATCTGGCATTGGTACTTCCTGGCGAGTGCGGCGACCGAATTGCCATAGAATTGCAAGCTCTTGTTGCCCACATTGCCACAGCCCGCCAAGTAGCACATCGCCGCCTTAAACTCGCCCGAGGAGGTCTGCGACCCAGCGCCGCTGTCGGTGAGGTACAGCGCCGCTGCCATAAACGCATCTTGCGGGTTCCACGGGTTGGGCGGCGTGTTGCCGGTGCGCTTGCCCACACGATCGCTTGAGGCGTCGTATACCCAGTTGCCCGAGCCGCTCGGCTGCTGTACATAGCCCGCGAGCCCCACCCAGGTCGAGGGGATAAACTGCGCTGGCCCCATCGCGCCGCCGTAGCCATACCACTGTTTTTTAGACACCGGCATGGTGTCGGGGTTGAGCCCCAAGCTCGCCGTGATCGCCTTAAACGGCACGGTGTCGCGCGGCGCCTTCATGTCGACTGTCCAGCTGCCGGTGCCGACATTTTCGCCCAAGTTGCTCTCCTCGGCGATGATGCCAAGGAGGAACGCAGGGCGGATGCCGGTCTGCTTGCCTGCCGCGGTGGCGTAGTCGAGCGCCTTGGCAAACGGGATCGCCGCCGAGCCGTTGAGCTGGAAGAGTGCGGTGCGGATCTGCGCTGCGGACTTTTGATTTTGTGCAATGATTGCTTTGTACGATTTTTCCTGACCTTTGGTCTCGGCCAAAATCTGCTGCTTTTGTTGCTGCTGACTTTGGATCTGCTGCTCTTGGAGTTGCTGCACCTGGCGCAACTGGGTCTCCTCCTCGAGTTGATTTTGCAGATCATCCTGCTCTTGCTGTGTCGCAGCGCGTGTCGCCGTAATCTGCGTAAACGACGACTGGATTTGCGTATTGATTTGATCAAACGACTGCGCATCTGTAAAAAAGTCGGAGAGCGTTTGCGACGACAGCGCGACCACCATGAGCGGCGTCGCGTCGAGTTGATCCTCGGCGCGCAGCATCGCACTCAGTGACTGCAGCTCGCTGTTGAGTTTTGTATTGAGGCCAAAAATCGTATTCTGTTTGTCTTGGATACCGCTCGTGAGTTCTTGGATCGCCAAATTGCGCGCCTTGATAGAAAGTTCGGCCTGCGCAATTTGCGCGTTGAGGATGGTGATATCACGTGAGAGCGATACATCTTGGCTCTGCGCTACATCGAGAATTTTTTGCTGCGAGGCAATCTGCGCCTCAAGCTGATTGAGTTGCGACTGTAGCTGCGCGCGATAGGCGTCGGTGTTGGTGCTCTGAGCAAACACCGACGGCCCGAGGAGCGCCGCGCCACACACGCCAACGAGCAGGAGCGCGCGCGCAACACTATATACACAGACGCCCCTGCGCCTTGGTTGAGTACCCATGCGCTCAAGTATAGCAAACATTCTCACCCTCTGTTCATACACAAAAAAAGACGGAGCAAGTACTCCGTCTCTTTTATTTCTATACAAAATGATACTACTCCTCGGGGGCAGCTTCCTCCTCCTTCTTGCCGCGCTCCACCGACGAGCCAATTGCCGAGAGGTCAACCGGGCCGGTGTCCTCTTTCTCCTCCTCCGGAGCTGCAGCCATTGCCACCACTTCCTCGGGGTCGGCGGTAATCACGGCGCTTGGCGGGAGCTTGAGATCAGATACAAAAATCTTGTCGTCGATTGCCTTGAGCGAACTCACGTCGACGATAATCTCCTGTGGCAACTCGCTCGGCAGGACCTCCATCTCGATCTCGTGCATCACTTTGACAAGCAGCGCACCGAGGTCTTTGACTGCGGGTGCCACGCCCTCAAACTCGAGCGGCACCGACACGGTAACGGTCTGGCCCTTTTGGATTGCATAAAAGTCGACATGGAGCGGCGCACCCGAGACCGCATGCACCGACACCTCTTGGATGAGCGCCTCTTTGTCGGCCTCAAGCCCCACGAGGGTGATGACGGTGGACTCACCCGCGTCGCGGAATACCTTTTCGAACTCCTTGCGATTGACCGAGATCGGCGTCGCCTCCTGAGAACGGCCATAGACGACCGCAGGGATGATGCCCTCCTTGCGGAGATTGGCTGTGTTTTGCGCGAGGTCGCGCTTGGTTACCGTAACTTGCATGCGCCGTACTATACCCTATCTGACCAAAGAGCGCAAACGTGGCACACAAAAAGGGCGGACATGTTGATTATCCACAGATTCTTGAGAATTTCAGGTTTATCTGTTAAAATGCGACAGTGTCTGTGGGCGCAAGCCCCGTTCAGCTAACATTGTAAGCTGAAGACAGACACCACGAAAGAACCTCTGCTGCGGCAGGGGTTTTGTCGTATAACGTTACTCCTCTGCTATACCGGTACTGGCGAGATGCAGGTATGAATCACCATCCTTCAACTTTACCGTCGGCATCACGCTCCAAAAGACGATATTCCCATTTCCTACACGCCGTAAAATAATTTTGATGCGAATCGGTTTTGGTCCTTTGGTAATAGCAATCACTCCCCAATATTCAATCTCGCGCATTTCTCTTGCACCATCAGAAAATCTTCTTTGACCGACTGGCTCCATCGTATGACGATACTCTTGGATTGTACCTGCGTTACGCAAAATATGAGGCACCGCGGGTAGCAAACTAAATTTCAGTAGTTGCTCCTGCTTGGAGCGTTCGCGCTCAGCAGAAAATTGCAGATGATGAAAACCATCCGAGTTAAATATGATGTCTAGACCAAAATACGGACACCTAACTTTCCCGATATTTTTATAGAAAGCGTCCGCTTTTGCCTTTTCTCTTTTGTATCGCCCCAGCAGTCCCATACCTATTCGTACCCCGCATGATTACTGCCCCGCAAACAATCGCAACTTTTGGGCGACGTAGGATTGCATCGCGTTGACTGCTGGGGTGATGAACTTGTAGGGCGCAACCTCTTTAGCGCCTGCGAGTGCGTGGGTGAGCTCGTCTTTGTAGGTGACACGCAGGTCGGTGTTGATGTGGATCATCGCAATACCCGCTTTGATTGCCTCGACAAACTCCTCGTCTGACGAGCCCGATCCACCATGGAGCACCAAAGGCACCCCTCGACCGGGCTCGGGGCACGTTGCTTTGGCCAACTCAGCGATGCGCGTGATAGAAAGTTTTGGCTGGCCGCTGGTGACAATTCCGTGGATGTTGCCAACTGCAGGGGCTGCAAGGTCAATCCCCGACTCTGCAATCAATTTTTGCAACTCTTCCGGCTTGGTCATCATCGCTTCGGTGATAGCTGCGCCCTCGGGCAGTTTGTCTATCACGTTGGACGAGGATCCGATGTAGCCGATCTCGCCCTCGACCAACACTTCGCGATTTACTCCGAGCACAGTCGAGGAGCTCGCGCGTTTCTCCCTTGCATATTCGACACTCGCCTTGAGGAGCGCAACATTGTCCTCGAACGACAACTTTGCACCATCAACAACGACAGAGTCGACACCGGCGTCGATCGCCTCGCGCACGCGCTCGATAGAGTAGGTGTGGTCGGCGTTGAGATACACCCGCACCCCCTGCGACTGATAGAGGTTGATGAGCAAACGCACTTCTGCGAGCGGGAAAAAGTCGCGCTCACCCTCGGAGAGCCCAACAACAACCGGGAGCCCTACCTCGCGTGCGCCGCCCACGACCGCATGGAGTTGGTTGGAATCAGAAATATTAAAATGCCCCAACCCCCGCCCACTGTTTTTAAATTCCCAAATGGTTTCGCGTAGTGTTTGCATGCACTTCAGTATATACTATTTCTATGCAAATTGATTTTCTCGCCATCGGCGACATTGTGACCGAGCCGTTTATCCGATTGAAAGAGGCCGCGGTGCACTGCAAGATGAACCACGAGCAGTGCGAAATTTGCATGCGCTGGGGCGACAAGATTCCCTACGAGTACGAAGTACCCATCTACGCCGTGGGTAACTCGGCCAACGCAGCGGTGTCCGCGGCACGGCTGGGACTCAACGCATCACTGCGCGCCTATCTTGGTGACGATGAGCCGGGCAAGCAATCGCTCAACACCTTAGTTGCAGAAAAAGTTGATACATCGCTCATGGTGACCGAGCAAGGCAAAAAGACCAATCATCACTTTGTACTCTGGTACGAAACCGAGCGCACAATTTTGGTCAAACACGAAGAGTTTGACTACGCCGTGCCAACGCTCGCCGAGTCGCCAAAATGGATCTACCTCTCGTCGCTTGCGGCAAACTCGCTCCCCTACCACGTGGCGCTCGCCGAATGGCTGAAGACCATGCCAGATACCAAATTGGCCTTCCAGCCCGGCACTTTCCAGATGAAACTTGGTGTGGATACGCTCAAAGATATCTACACGCGCAGCGATATCTTTTTTTGTAACAAAGAAGAGGCCGAGCGCATCTTGGCAATTGAGCCAACGACTGATATCAAAAAACTCCTCACTGGTTTGCAAGCGCTGGGCCCCAACGTGGTGGTGATCACCGACGACCGACGTGGCGCATACGCGCTCAACCACGACGGCGCCACGTGGCACGTGCCGATGTATCCCGACAATCGCCCACCCTACGAGCGCACCGGCGCTGGCGACGCGTTTGCCTCCAGTGTCACTGCCGCGCTCGCGCTTGGCAAAACGCTCGAGGAGGCGCTGCTGTGGGGGCCAGTCAACGCGATGTCGGTGGTGCAGGAGGTGGGCGCACAAAAAGGACTGCTCACCCGCGAGAAGTTGGACGAGTATCTCAAAAACGCACCCGCTGAGTACACACTCTCGCCGCTTGGTTAGTAGAGTGTCGCTGCAAATACATCCGCGAGCGGGTTGGCGTTGTACGCGACATGCAAAATAATCAACGTTGCCCCAAGACCGATAGAAAATAGAAAGAGCGCGCCGATGAGCGGGTTGACGCTTGCGTGCAGTATTCGCGCTTGTGATGGTGATGGCATAGTGCGTATGATTATTGTGACAAATCGCTATTTGCGCCCAACAACTTTTTTGACCGCAGCTACAATGTGCGAGATACCCATGCCATAGTGCTCGATGAGCTCACTCGGCTCGCCCGACTGGCCAAACTGGTCGCGCACCCCAACAAACTCGATGGGTACCGGGTGGAGCTGCGCCAACACCTCGGCGACCGCGCTCCCAAACCCACCTGCGATTTGATGCTCCTCGACCGTGACCACTGCACCTGCCGCGCGCGCCGCAGCAACCACCGCGTCGCGGTCGAGCGGTTTGATGGTATGCATATTCGTAACCGAAACAGCAATGGTTTTCTCTAACTCTTTTGCTGCTGCGAGCGCATTATAGAGCAGCGGCCCCGTTGCAAAAATTGCAACCTGTGGCGCATCACCGAGCCATGCGGTTGTCGCTTTGCCGAATACAAATGGGGTCTTGGGCGTAGTCATGAGCGCCGTTTTTTCTCGGCCAAAGCGCAGGTAGACCGGCCCATCGTGCGCCACCGCTGCGAGTGTTGCTTTGTACGCCTCCTCCGCATCGCAGGGCGAGATGACGGTCATATGAGGCAGCGCGCGCATGAGCGCAATATCCTCGAGCGCTTGGTGCGTCGCACCATCGGGGCCGACCGACACGCCCGCATGCATGCCACACACCTTAACCGGCATCTGGTTGAGCGCGATGGTGGTGCGGATTTGTTCGTAGTTGCGCCCAGGGGAGAACGCCGCGTAGGAGGCAATGAACGGGATCTTGCCATACGCCGCAAACCCCGAGCCCAGTGTTGCAAGATTTTGCTCGGCAACACCCACCTCGACAAATCGGTCGGGATACTTCTCGGCAAACGGGAGCACGCGCGTCGACTCAGCCAAGTCGGCACAGAGCACCACCACACGCGGGTCTTGCTCGCCCAGCGTCAACAGTGCGCGACCAAAGCCGTCACGCGTCGGGGATTGTTCCTTCCCCTCGTACCAGTCCGCTCGTAGGTGTGCGTTGTTTTCTAGCATATTACTGATGTTCACTAGTTATCTTACCACCCAGGGTGCGCAGCTCGTGCAAAAACTGTCGCGCCTCCTCTTTTGATTTTGGATACCCGTGGTAGTGGTAGTCGTACTCGATTTCCTTCACTCCTTTGCCGGGGATTGTGTGCGCCAAAATGAGCGTCGGCTTCTCGACAATAGCACGCGCCTCGTCGACCGCATCGATAAATGCGCGAATATTGTTGCCATCGACCTCGATGACATGCCAGTTAAACGCCTCGTACTTGGCACGCAAGTTCTCGAGCGGCAACACTTGTTCGGTCGGGCCATCGATCTGGATATTATTGCGATCGATAATCGCGGTGAGGTTGTGCAAGCGGTGTGCGCCCGCAAAGAGCGCCGCCTCCCACACACTGCCCTCGTCCTGCTCGCCATCGCCCATCATGCAAAAAATGCGAAACGATTTCCCATCCAACCGCGCAGCGTACGCATACCCTGCCGCCTGCCCCAACCCCTCGCCGAGTGGCCCCGACGTCGACTCGAGCCCCGGCAAACGCAGACGCTCGGGGTGGCCCTGGAGACGAGATCCAAACTTCCGTAATGTTAGACACTCTTCCCGGGGAAAGTACCCCACAAGCGCCATCGCCGCGTAGCGCACCGGCGTCGTGTGCCCGTTAGAAAGGAAGAATCGGTCGCGCTCGGCCCACGCCGGCTCCGCCGGTCGATGATTGAGAATATGAAAATAAAACGCAGCAAACATATCCGCCATACCAAGTGGCGAGGCGATATGCCCACTACCTGCAGCAAGGAGCATCTCGACAACGGTCTCGCGGATGTGCTGCGCCTTGTCTTCCAGCGCGCGGATTTCATCATCAGTCAGTGACGCCATACAACATGAGTGTAGCACGACCTAGCGCACCGCGCCTTGTAGCTCGGCCAGCGCTGCAAGCGGGTCTTTGGCACCAAAAATTGCTGAGCCGACAATGAGCCGATTGGCACCCGCCTCAACCAGCGCGCGAGCATGTTCTTTGGTGACTCCGCCATCTACCTGCAACTGCAATCGCGGGTAGCGATGCCGCAGACGCTCGACCACGTGTATTGCCTGCGGATTAAACGGCTGCCCCTGCTTGCCCACCTCGTCGATCCCCATCACTTGGATAAAATCAAACTGCGCCTCAAACGGCTCGAGCACGTCGAGCTGGTCGGTCGGCAACATCGCGACCCCAACCGCCACGGCAAAATCACCACCCTCTTGGCGCAAATCAATAAGAGTTTGAAACGCATCAAGCACATGCTCGCTGCGTACATGGAGCACGATGCGCGACGCGCCCGCACGCACAAAACGGCGCACCTCGTCGTGCGGACGCTGGAGCATCAGATCAAACTCAAACTCCAGCTCGCCCCAAAACGGCAAGCCGTGCTCCTCTTTAACAATCGCCTCGAACGCATCGCGGTCGGTAGAGGGCCACGACGCCGGGTGTGCAAACTCGCCATCCACCACGTCGATCTGCACATGGGGCGCATGCTCATGCACCAGCAACAACTGCCGTTCTACATCGCGAAAACGCTTTGCAAGAATCGCCGGGATAATCTCGACCGGTGCGGCAAGCGGGTCGGCAAAATGTTTGTATGGGTCAAACATGGTCGAGTTTTTGGATACGGCGCACATGTCGCTCCTCGCCACTAAACGGCGTCGAGAGCCACTCTGCTACCACGCGCTCGGCATCCTCGGGCGAGAGAAACCCCGCGCCAAGCGACAGAATATTGGCATCGTTATGTTGGCGCGACAGTTGGAGAATTTCCTCCGGGCCGCCGTAGTAGACCGCAGCGCGCGCGCCAACAACACGATTTGCTGCCATCGCCTCGCCCTGACCCGAGAGCCCGCTGATGACACCCTTACTGCCCACATCAGCAACTACTTTTTGTGCACACGGGATGCAAAAGTCGGGGTAGTCGTCGTGCTCGGCAAACTCAAATGGGCCGACATTCTCGACCTCGTGCCCCACCCCGCGCAGGTAGGCAATGAGTGTTGTCTTGAGCGCAAACCCAGCATGATCGGAGGCGAGATACAATTTCATACACGTTAGATATGCTTGGCGAGGCGGGCGACATGCTCGACCAGGGCGTGGGTGTAGCCCATTTCGTTGTCATACCACGCCATCACCTTGACCAAATTGCCGTCGATGACTCGCGTGAGCGAGAGGTCGGCAATCGATGCTTGTGCCGAGCCCAAGATGTCGCTCGACACCAATGGCTCGTCGGTCACGCCAAAGACGGGCCTCCAACGCTCGTCGCCAGCGGCCTTGGTGAGAATTGCGTTCACCTCCTCGACACTGGTGTTACGCTTGGCAATAAAGGTCACATCGGCAATCGAACCCGCGATGACGGGCACGCGCAAACTGATGCCGTCGAACTTCCCGAGCAAATCGGGGATCGCTTTGGTGACGGCGATTGCCGCACCTGTCGAGGACGGGACAATGTTGTGTGCACCCGCGCGACCGTCGCGGTAGTCCTCTTTGCCTTTTGCTTTTTTGACGGGGCCGTCGACCAAGTTTTGTGACGCGGTGTAGCCGTGCGTGGTCGAGAGCACGGCTTTCTCAATCCCGATTGCATCATGGAGAATCTGCATCAGCGGGCTCGATGCGTTGGTGGTGCAGGATGCGTTTGAGGTGATGGTACTCGTGGCAAACAGGTCGTCGTTGATACCCACCAAGATGGTTGCACCACTGACACCCGCGGGTACCTCGTCTTTGACGGGCGCAGTGATGACCACACGCTTGGCGCCTGCATCGAGATGCACTTTTGCTTTTTCGAAACTCGTAAAGAAACCAGTCGACTCGACCACAACGTCGATATTGAGATCCTTCCACGGCAACTTGAGTGGATCCGGCTCAGAAAAATGTTTGATCTCTGCACCATCCACCACGAGCGCGTTGCCAGCGGTACCGACCGAGAATGGCGGCTTGCCATAGACGCTGTCGTACTGGAGCAAGTATGCCAACTGCGCTGCGTCGCCCAGGTCGTTAATGGCGACTATCTCAAACTCTGGTCGCTCGTGCGCGATGCGCAAAAACGCTCGACCAATGCGCCCAAACCCGTTGATTGCAATTCGTGTTTTCATATACAAAAAGTATACCATCGAACCGGCTCCATGGTCGATTACCAGGACACGCTATCGGCCAAACACGTATCCAGCTGCCGCGAGCACACCATCCGACACCAGCATACGCGAGGCCACAAATACCGACCCACCAAACGTCACTGCAACAGCGAGCATGCCAACCAACACCAACGCGCCAACCTGTGCAATTGTCACAGAGCGCGGCGCACGCTCGCGGATAACCACGTCGCGCAACACATCGTCTCTTTGCTCGGGCATTTCTCGGTGCAGTGGATGTACGTGCAGGCGAGAACTACTTACCTCATCACGTATCTCGGGATACAGAGGGCTGTCGTCGGCAATGTACGTAAGCCCTCGGCGCTCGGAGGAAAAGGGTCTGTACACCTGCGCAGCAGGCGTCGGAGGCGCTGGCGGAGCGGGGTGCGATATGGGCACCACCGTCTCCTCCTCTCTCGTGACCTCCAATGCGATGGGCTCTTCGTGCGGGGCAACGATGGGCTCATGCTCGATGCTCTCTGCGCCCAAATAGTCCGCGAGAGAATCGGCCTCAACATACCACGCACGCCCAACCTTGGTGCCGACCACCTTGCCCGCGCGGATCAGCTGGCCGATGTAGTCGCTGTGGTAGCGATGCTCGCGAGCAGCGCGTCGCGACGATAGATATCGTTTGCCCGATATATCTAGCTCATCCATGCCACTAGTATAGCAGAGATATACTTGTCTACGCAGTAGCGGTGAGCACAGCAATAAACTGCTCACGCAAAATGGTTGGGTTTGCCGAGCCCTTGGACTCCTTCATCCCCTGCCCGACCAAAAACTGGAGCGCGGCCTCTTTGCCTGCGCGATAGTCGGCAGCAACGCTCGGGTTGGCATCAACAACTTTTTGCACCAACGCCGCCAGCGCCCCTGTGTCGCTCTGTTGGATCAGTCCCTTCTCTTTTGCAATATGCTCTGGGTCACGAGGGTCGGTGAACATAAGCGCGAGCGTGTCTTTTGCACCACGCGAAGAGAGCAACCCTTTTTGCACCATCCCCATCAACACATCAAAACGCGCAGCGTTGGCTGCAACCTGCAACCACTCAACCGGCACCTCGCCTGACTCAACCTTACCTGCAATATCGCTGACAATGTAGTTGGCCGTGAGTTCTGTCAGATTGTGTTTGGAAGTAGCTCGCACCGCATCAAAAAAATCACCAAACTGCCGTTGCTGCACAAACATATCTGCATCATCTGCTTTAAGTCCGAGCGCGAGATACCGCTCGCGGCGCACCCACGGCAGCTCGGGGAGCTCGCTTAAGAGACGCTCGGCGGCAAACTCGGGGATCTCGGACAGCACTAACTTGGGCAAGTCCGGGTCCGGGAAGTAGCGGTAGTCGTGCGACGACTCTTTTTTGCGTTGCGAAAACGTGGACTGCTTGTTTTCATCCCAGCCGCGGGTCTCTTGGACAACCGTGCCACCCTGCTCGAGCAGCTCGATTTGTCGCGCAACCTCAAACGCAATCGCGCGCTCGACACTGCGAAACGAGTTGAGATTTTTTACCTCCACTTTGGTGCCGAGTGTTGCATCCTTGCTCACCGAGATATTTGCCTCGACGCGCATCTCGCCCTTCTCCATATTTGCCTCGCCTGCACCCAACGTGCGCAGCAAGAGTTGAAGCTCGCGTGCAAATGCTCCGGCGGTCTGCGCATCGTGGATCACCGGCTCGGTCACCAACTCCATCAAAGGCACGCCCGCGCGGTTGTAGTCGACCAAACTTGCATCTGCTTTCTCGCCCGTGGCAGTCACATGCTGCGAACGCGCGGTATCTTCCTCCAAATGAATGCGTGTAATCGCAACACCACGCAGCGCCCCGCCCGACACCAGCGGGTAGGCATACTGGCTCAGCTGATAGTTCTTTGGGATGTCTGGGTAAAAATAGTTTTTGCGATCGAACTCGGTGTAGTCGGCCAAGGTCGCCCCGAGCGCCTTCCCCATCAGCAGCACCTTGTGTACTGCATCGCGATTGATGACCGGGAGGGTCCCTGGGTGCGCCATACACACGGGGCAAATGTTGTAGTTAGGCCGTTTTTCGTCAGCGTCGTTGCGACAGGCACAGAACATCTTGGTTGCGGTCTGCAACTCGGCGTGAATCTCCAAACCAATGGTCGGCGTGTACGTGCTCATGTTCTGCATTCTACCCCAACGCGGAGGAAATGGCATCCCGCAGGGATTTGACCGCCGCATCATCGAGCACCGACACGGTAACCGTCCGGAGGCCTCGCGCAGCGAAGAGTTGCGCAACCTGTTCGATATCTTTTTGATCTTTCGTATCCGACTTGGTCAAAATAAGTAACTCGGGTTTTTTGGCGAGGGCACCATCTTCGAACGTGGCGAGCTCGGCGCGCACGGTCTCGTAATCGGCAAGTGGGTGCTCGGACTCGAGCGACACACAGTGGAGCAAGAGCCGCGTTCGCGCGATGTGCCGCAAAAATTTTGCACCAAGCCCCTTGCCCTGCGATGCACCCTCGATGAGACCAGGAATGTCCGCGAGCACGTGGCCATAGAGCGCGCCAAGATTTGGGTCGAGTGTGGTAAACGCATAGGACCCGACCTTTGCCGCTGCACCCGTGAGCGCATTGAGGAGCGAACTTTTGCCTGCGTTGGGCAAGCCGATCAACCCACCCGAGGCGATGAGCCGCAACTCGATGCGCAGCTGCGCCTGCTCGCCACGGCCACCTGGCGTACTCTCGGTGGGTGTGCGATTGACTGATGATTTAAAGACCGCGTTGCCCGCACCACCCCGACCACCTTTGAGCACGAGCTGTGTCTCGCCCGAGGTAAGTAGGTCGAACTCCTCACCTGTTGCCATATTGCGCACCAGGGAGCCAACCGGCACGTCGATAATTAAATCCTCGCCACTGCGACCGTCGCGATTGCGGTTGCCTCCGGCGTCGCCATGCTCGGCCTGAAATTTTTTCTCGCCACGGTAGCGCGCAAGAATGTTCACGTCGTCCACCGCGCGCAGGTAGATATCGCCACCATCGCCACCATTGCCACCCGAGGGGCCCGAGTACTCCTTGCCCTTGAGATGCAGCCAGCGCACCACACCATCACCACCATTGCCGGCGTGTGCAGCTATCACGAGTTCATCAACAAATGCCATACGTTATAGGGCGGCACTCAACACCCACGAGACCACCGCGAGCACGACCGAGCCCTCGAGCGCCGGGACAAACCCCGCGACCGCAAACCCTTTGACGAATGTTGCCAAGAGCCAAAACAGGAGCGCGTTGAGTACGAACGAAAAGAGCCCCAGGGTGATAAGGTTAATCGGCAGGGTCAAAATCCCGAGCACCGGGCGTAGCGTCACACCAATGATACCCCACAAGAGCGCGACCACCAGCGCGGCGTACCAACCCTCGACCGTGATGCCGGGTATAAATCGCGGCAAAAGGAGCAGCGTGCCTGCAATGACCAGAATATGGAGGAGAATCTTGAGCATCGCCTCTATCTTAGTACATCACAGGTAGTTGAGCAATCGGTCGTAGCCGAACATACCAAACAGTCGATAGCCAAAATCTGCCAACTCACCCATGCCGCCGAGCAACATCACGACCCCCAAGAGCACCAATAGCACACCACCAAACAGTGACAGGACGCGCAGGCGGCCGCTCCAGCGAGTAAACAACTCCCCCGCCTCGCGCAGCAACAATGCGGTTGCTAAAAAAGGTAACCCAAGCCCCAAGGAAAATATCGCGAGTAGAAGCGCGCCCTGGAGCGCGGTCGCCGCAGTGCCCGCAAAGAGCAGTATCGTGCCGAGAATGGGCCCCACGCACGGGCTCCACCCAAGCGCAAAGAGAATGCCGATGAGGAATGAACTCTCGACGCGACCAATGGTGAGAAAGTTTGGGATGCGGCTGCGCCGCTCGGACGAGATAACCGGGATCGTCACCACGCCGAGCATCGTGAGCCCAAAGAGGATGATGAGCACCCCGGCCGCACGGCCAAGCCCCTGGCGCCATGGCCCCAAGAGCGCGCCGAGTGTACTCGCACTTACTCCGAGCACAATAAAGATGAGAGAGAATCCGAGCACAAACGCGAGCGCGTTCCACAATACGCGGCGGCGCGCGGCGCGGCCAACATGCGCTGGCCCCGTCGCAGGGACGCCAGCAATAAACGCCAAGTAGCCCGGCACCATAGGCAAGGTGCAGGGTGCCAAAAACATCAACACTCCTGCACAAAACGCCGCAGGCGCAAGCAGTATGGGGTCGATTGGGCTCATAGACCAACAATAGCACGCACCGCGTCGGCAACCTCACCCGGAGTCACACGAACTTTCTCGAGCAGCTGCACCGCACCGAGCTCTTTGCCCTTGGCAAGATTTTCATCAGACATATCGTTGGAAAAAAGGAGGACGGGAATCGCCGCCGTATGCGCATCTTTTTTGAGTTGGCGGAGCACGGCAAACCCATCCATGTCGGGCATACGGATGTCGAGAAGAATTAAATCAATCGAGCGGTGATGCGACAAAAGGTCGAGCGCAATCGCGCCACTGGGCGCATAGACACACTCGATGTGCTCTTGCTGCAATCGATGCCCCACAATATCGGTAAACACACTGTCGTCGTCAATCATCAATACCGTTACGTGTTTGTCGGTCATAGTGTGTAGCGTGCCATGTCTGTAAATATAAATAAAGTGCGTACTCAGCATCGCATGCGGCGACACCCTTGTCTAGCTCCCCGTCTCCACACCAGCAATGGCCACACCATCCGATACGCGCGGCAACTCGACCGAAAATGTCGCACCCCGGCCCGCACCAGCCGAGTCGACACGGATACAGCCATGATGCGCGACCACAATCGACTTGGCGATAAACAACCCATAGCCCGTGGAATGCACATTAACCTTGAGCGAGTCCTTGCCGCGGCCACCCTCGGTAAACAGCAGCGCGCGATCCTCGGGCGTCACGCCAACCCCGGTGTCGACCACCATAAACCGTACACGGTCGCCCTGCGCCAACACCGACACCTCGACACTCCCCTCGTGCGTATATTTGATTGCGTTGTCGATAAGGTTGTGGAACACGTGCTTGGTCAGCTGTGTCTTGTCGCCCTGCACCTTACACACCCCCTCTTTGGGCGGGATAAACGTGTATACCAACCCGCGCTCTTTTGCATCATCAACAAACTCATTAAACACCGCGCGCGCCGCCTCGACTACATCAAACGGCACCATCACATAGTTGACCACACCTTTTTTAAAGTTTGCCGCACCCAAAATGTCGCTCACCATCTCGACCCCTTGGTGGATATCATCGCGCTCCTGCGCGGCCATCTCCTTGAGCGCGTCAGGTACGTGGCCGTAGTCGCCGTTAGCAACTGCAGCAAACCCCATTTGGCTTTTGGTGAAATATCCTTTCACTTCGTGGGTGATAAAGTGAATCAAATTCTCCTGATTGCGATTCGCCAACTCCAGATTCTTATTTATCTTTTCGAGCTCTTTCTCTTGGCTTTGAATGAGCTCGCGTGAACGGATTTCTTTATTCACACTTCGGATGAGCAACGTACCAAGCACAACCGTAAGCACAAATAGTATCGCATTAAAAAACTGATCTCTCGGCTCGACTGCCAGAAGTGTACGAAGGAATGTAAATATAGACATCAATGCAATAAGGAACTCTGTAGCTACCACTCGAGCATTAAAAAGATGCAGCCGAAATACGGCATACATCACCATGATCGCAATCACTGTTGTAAACAGAGGGCCTGACCAAAGATAGTTAAAATCGTGCGAAAACGGTGATGCCAAAATAAGATTGTAGTACATACCACCACCACCTGCGATTGATAAACTACTACCAATCACAAAAAGTTGCGTTCTAGAGAGCCCCTTTGAGCGCACATACTTCCACCAAATACGAACCAGCCCTCCTACAAAAAAACAGCAAAAGAGTGCGACAAAAATACCGTAGTCAAACACTCCCAACGAGACAACATCTCCTGAATCTGTAAACGTAATATCTCGAATTAAAAAAGATGGTTCTAGTAGTGCTAGCATGTAGAGCGTCGTCAAAGTACAAATTATGAGCAGTGTTCGTATGCTTGGCCGCGCTCCTTCTGGGAACACTGTGGAAAATAAATAGAAGCTCATTCCGATAAGTAACGCAGATGCGTACGCGGCCTTGCCAAAATAGATAGCAACAAGTGGAGATGTTGCCGACTGAAAACCAATCAATACAAGAGCCCAAATCGCAAGCGCAAACAAAAAAATACCAAAAAAGAGATTCACTGGTTTCTTCCAGCGTTCTTCGCGTACTAAAAACAACATAACACCCGCATTAAATAGGGCGGTCATGGTAAGTAAACTATTTGGAATGCTGAGCATATCCGTATGAGATAGTTACAGTATATAGCATGAACTCGTGATACGTAGCGACAAATGTCTTATAAGTTGTTACACTTCCTGACGGAAGGTCACGCACATCCTTTCATGTCAGCAACCGAACGCGGCAAGGCCGCAAAGAGGAGATACCGATGCAAATTGCGGCTCTCGCCGTTGTACACGGCAGCAACAGCGTTCCCAACCAAGGCGTATTGGATTTGCTTGGAATTCACTCCCCTCTCATCGAACCAAGATTGCATGAAGTGATTGGGAGATTATTACAACGTACTGGCGCGGAGACCCGACGTTGGCGCAAACCGGATGAGACACCGCTCGACTTGACGCTCCGCGCGTGCCGACAAGCGTTGGACACGCTTGGAGGAGACCGTCCAACCATGCTGATTTGCGCAAGTGTCTTTGAGTTGGTGCGGGAACCATCCTCAGCGAGCTTGCTTGCACAACTCTTGGGACTGCTGCACGCGGACACTTTCGATATCAAAATCGCCTGTGCCGGATGGATGAGAGCCGTAGAAATTGCACAGCAATACTTCGCTACAGGGTACTGCGGTCGGATTATGATAGTAAATCCGGAGTTCCCGATGACTCCCGGATTCGGTGTCTTTCCGAACGTGTTCACTGGCCTCGAGGTACGACACCTCGAACACCGACTGCCAGGATTCACTCTCGGAGAATGTGCTGCCGCAACCATCCTGGAATCAGCTGGCCCACCTTGGAAATTCCACTGGCGAACAGACAACAGCCAGTGCGATGCGTGCACAATCCCGGCACCCTGGCACGGACTGTTGGACATACCAATCGAGACCATCGGGCACGATGCGCCCGGGACGTTCACGTCATACGCCAGCCGGTTGTATGATCATGCGCACGCAAACATGCTCGCGTTGATGCCCGACGTCAACACTGATGGCGTTGACTTCGTGTTCACTCATGGGTCAAGTGACCGAGATTGGCGCAACTTTACAGTCGAAGTCGACCTTGGTAACCAGTATGTCTCCGTCTATCCGAAGTATGGCAACCAGGTCTCGGCTTGCATTCCTGTAGCCATAGATTGCGGTCTACAAGGAGAAACTCCGGGAAGCCGGAAACTCGTTCGCGGCAACAAAGTGCTCGCTATGGTTGCCTCTGCAGGAATGGTCTTCTGTATCGTAGAGTTCGAGTACTAACTCGGCCGCTCCCCAAAAGGGAGCGGCCACCGTCTTTTTATATGTGTAAATTTAATTGAAACAACTAAACCTTACGACCACCACTGGGGGGTTTGGAGGGTGAGGTAGATGGAGGTAGCGAGCGAAATAAGAACGTAGAGATAGAGCAGCGCGTAGGAGATACGGCGCGAGGTGGCGAGTCGACTCTTTGCATTGCGCGACAGCATACGCAAGAAGAGTGATCCCGCGTAGATAAACGCAATAACCTGCAACAGTATATACACCACGTTTAGAGGTGTCACAAAAAAAGCAAGTGCATCGGTGGTGGTCACCAGCGGGAGAAAGACCACGTCGATTGACCACAAGAGGTAAATTTGGAGCGCGAGCACAAACATACTTTTAAACACCACATCTTGTAACACTTTCATATACAGCCAGTATACCATCGCGAGTGGCCGCGCGACAGATTATCCCCAGCGCCCGACAAGCACTCCGCCTGCGCTATTTCCCACCACTCATAAGCAGCTGATGCTCGGCTGTGTTGGCAAGGCCGCAGTTCTTCCATTTTTTGCCCGAGTTGCAGGGGCACGGGTCGTTGCGACCAATCACCGACAGGTCGATGGGAGCGATTGCAGCCGCTGCAGGTGTTGCTGCAAAGGTGATAGTGTTGGCGGGCATCTCTTTAACTTCGTCTGCGATTGTCTGGTCGGCAACTTGCTTGGTCAGGCCAGCCAACAACTCGAACACGCGCTCGGCGAGCGTCTGCTCCATCTCTTTATAGAGCAGCGTCCCCTCGCGACGATACTCGGTGAGCGGGTCGCGCTGGCCATAGGCGCGCAGGTTGACCGAGCCGCGCAGATACTCCATCGACTCGAGATGCTCGACCCAAAGCATATCGAGCACTTGCAGGATGATGGTGCGCGCAGTGGAGAGAAACTCCTCGCGGCCAAACTCGGTTTCTTTTTGGAGCAACACCTGCTTCGCATCCTCGCTTGGCGTCGACATCTCGGCGAGCACGTCGGCAACATCATCGAGCGAGCCAACGAGCGCCTTGCGACGACGTTCGTACACGGCGCGGCGTTGCCGGTCGAGAATGTTGTCGAACTCGAGCACATGCTTGCGCGCATCAAAGTTGAACCCTTCGATTTTTGTCTGCGCACTCTCGAGCGCACGTGTCACGAGCGAATTTTGGATCGGCTCATCCTCGGGGATACCAAAGCGGCCCATCAGGGTGCGGATTGAGTCGGGCGCAAAGACGCGCATCAGCGTGTCCTCAAGCGAAACAAAAAATTGTGTCTCACCGGGGTCGCCTTGGCGGCCCGAGCGCCCGCGCAGCTGATTGTCGATACGGCGCGCCTCGTGTCGCTCGGTACCCAACACAAAGAGCCCGCCGATTCGCTTGACCGCGTCCGACTCCTCGGGCGTAGCACCCGCGCCACCGAGTTTGATGTCGACACCGCGCCCGGCCATGTTGGTCGCAACAGTCACCTTGCCCTGGCGGCCTGCGTCGGCGACAATCTCGCCCTCGCGCTCGTGATTCTTCGCGTTCAAAATCTCGTGCGGCACACCCTCGCGTTTGAGATACGCCGAGAGCAGTTCGTTCTTTTCGATCGACACGGTGCCCACCAACACCGGCTGCCCTTTGGCATGCAACTCTTTGACCTTGCGCGCGAGCGCGGCAAACTTGCCTTGCTCGGTCTGGAAGATCCAATCATCGCGGTCGATGCGCACCACTGCGCGGTTGGTTGGGATCTCGACTGTCTCGAGCCCGTACACTTTGTAAAACTCTTCGGCAGATGTCTTGGCGGTGCCGGTCATGCCCGCGAGTTTGTCGTAGAGGCGGAAATAGTTTTGATAGGTAATCGACGCGTAGGTGCGCGACTCCTTTTGCACGGCAACACCCTCCTTTGCCTCGACCGCTTGGTGGAGCCCCTCGCTCCAACGGCGGCCGGGCTGCATGCGGCCGGTAAACTCATCGACGATAATCACCTCGCCATTGTTGACAACATACTCCTTGTCGCGATGAAAGAGCGCCTGCGCACGCACCGCCGTCTCCAAGTGATGCACTTGTTTAATCCCCTTTTCGGTATAAATATTATCGACGCCCAATATTTTTTCGGCATGTTCGATGCCCGCGTCGGTGAGTTGGATTGCTTTTTGTTTTTCGTCCACGGTATAGTCGACGTCGACCTTGAGCTCGCGCGCGAGCGCGGCAAACTGGCGATACAAGTCCTCCGACTCTGCGGCCGGCGCCGAGATGATGAGCGGCGTACGCGCCTCGTCAATCAAAATGGAGTCAATCTCGTCGACAATGGCAAAGTAGTGCCCGCGCTGACGCAGCTCGTTTGCGCGATAGGAAATATTGTCGCGCAAATAATCAAACCCAAACTCGCTGTTGGTGCCGTAGGTGACATCGGCCTCGTACGCCTGCGCACGCGTACACGGTCGCAAAAATTCGTGAAAGACGCGGAAGCTCCCCTCCTCGTCGCGGATCGCGTCGTTCTCGTTGTGTGTCTGGTCATACAAATACGACTGGTCGTGATTGATGATACCAACCGACATGCCCAGTGCGGCATACACCTGCCCCATCCACACGGCGTCGCGGCGCGCGAGGTAGTCGTTGACAGTCACCACATGCACCCCTTTTGCCATGAGCGCATTCAAATATGCGGGCAGCGTCGCGACCAAGGTCTTGCCCTCGCCGGTTTTCATCTCGGCGATGCCTCGACCGTTGAGCACCATGCCGCCGATGAGCTGCACATCAAAGGGGCGCAACTTGAGTGTGCGCTTGGCGCTCTCGCGCACTGCAGCAAACGCCTCGGGCAGAAGCGCGTCGAGATCCTCGCCCGCCATGAGTCGATTGCGAAACTCGTGCGTCTTGCCGCGCAATGTCTCGTCGGACAGCGCCTCGTACTCGCCCTCGAGCGCGTTGATTGCTGCGACCATGGGTGCGCTCTTTTTGACCAGAGCTGCGACCGGGTCGCCAAACAATTTCGTCAGTGAAAACATGGCCGCATACTACCACAAATGGCACGTTTTTGCTTGGTTGGCGCCGCCACCTATCCAAGTTTTTGCACCACGTAGTTACCAAACAGTTTCCCAGCGCGCACTCCGGTATAATCCGTAAAAAGGGTAAAAGGGCCTATATTAATCTCACCAATAACACTCGCCCCACCGCAGACCAACAAATCAACACCTGCATAATCAGCACCAATTGCCTGCGCAGCAGCAATCGCCATCTCTGTTTGATTGGAGGTGAGCTCTATTCTTTCAGCGATGCCACCACTGGAAACGTTTGAAGTAATATTTTTCTTATTAACTCGCCGCACCGATTCAACAACTTGTTTGCCAATAACCGTACACCGAATGCTCGCAAACGATTCCGTTCCATCATTAAAAAAAGGCTCTACCATGATGCGATTATACGTATACGCGGTTTCAGACAGAAATGGAAGTGACCATCGCTGTCTAACAGTAATATCTCTATTACCGCCACTGGCAAGTTTTTCACGTGCCCACATCTCGCTCCATGCCCCGTTATGCCAGGAAAGTAGCCGACCACCTTCTTTCCTAACCAGCTTCACACCCGCACCCGCACCTTTATCTGGCGGTTTAATCACATAGAACCTGCCCGTATCAATATAGTGATGCAGACCATCTAACGTTGTTACAACGGCATCGTCTAGTACCGAGATACCTGCCTTACGCAACACTTGTTTCGTGAGTAGCTTATCATGACCGATATAATGAGACTCAACACTATTCAAAAACGGTACATATTTTTGCAACAAGCTAACATTCGCTGCGTACGACTTTTTGGATGAGAAATGATGCGAGTCATGTTGAATAATTGCCGCGAGATTATGTTTTGCAACATACGCTCGAGCATCTTCTTCTGAAGTTAGCCGCAATTTCGGCACATCTATCCAAAGCGGCAAAAAATGCTCACCTGCGGCAATTGTCGCATATAGATCATCTGCAAAGAGTTTGTCAGACTTCTCCAGTCGCGCGAGCCACCGCGGCATGTAAATTCCAATGGATTTCTTTTCTAAAGACATATAACAATCAAAGTGTACTACAAAAAAGAATAGGCAACTCGGTCCGAAGACTGAATTGCCTAAGTTAGTCGAATGTTCGACCCGCGATTACTTCTTACGGAAGGTGCTGTCTAGGTCGCGTTGCGCCATGCCACGAGCTTCGTCTGCGGACCTCGCCCGTCCCGGAACGACCCGGGACGTTGGCGTACTGGACGACATGTCACGCGACGTGCCGAACTGACGGTCGACCTTGCCGCTCGCCGGGTCGTAGGCCACATCCCTCGTGTAGCCATTCTTGCTCACGGTTCCGATACGTTCCCAAGCCATCTGACGAAGTCCTTTCTTGAACGGAGTATTTCCAGCGCGAATGCTCTGGAAAGTGCAGGAAAATCGCACACATACAATGTAACACATTATATTAAATACACAAGCAGATTGACTTATTTATGTATTAGTGTATAAATGTAGGGCCGCACATGGCCCTCCCGCTACCCCTCAAGTAGGACACTCTGGACACTCGAATAATACACCGACGGGAACTGAAACCCCAAGCACTCACGCGGACGGTCGTTGAGAAAGG
>CAIJFH010000023.1 GCA_903819895.1 Candidatus Adlerbacteria bacterium | reverse complement strand
GACCGTCTACAAGAAGCATGAATTCGAGAGCTACTTCTTGTGGCTGTCGATGCCGTCGATCTTGCGTGGACAGCCGCGGCACGTTATCGAAAAGATGGGCATCGACGATGAGATGGCTGTCTCACTCCTCGAGATCAAGAATCAGACAGAGTTCGCACGACGCTTTGGCATCAAGGATCTGGGCACATTGTCGGATTGGAACAAGCGGATCGAGAAGGGTGGTGGATTGCTGCGCAACATCAACTCGTGGGCAAAGAAGCTCACTCCGAACGTCCTCTCCGCACTCTATCGCGAAGCAACCAAGACCGGCAAGGCATCGGAGGTCAAAGCATGGATGGAGATTGTCGAGGGCTTGTAACCAACTATATATGCACGAACACACAGAGAAAAAGTATATGGATGTCGAGGATGCGGCTGCTATCCTCTCTGACACGCTGCAGGAAGTGGCAGAGCGTCGCACTACACTGCGCCGCGCATTGGTTGTGTCGCGCTTGGCGCTCGCACTTGCAAAGACAATCGAAGTCGCCAGTCTAAAAGCGCGAGTCGAGTTTCTGGAGCAGTCATTAAAAAAGCGTAAGTAACAGCGTATGAAAGACCTACACAGCATGTTAGCAAATGGGAACCTGACGCCGCGCGAGCGATTCATTCTTCTCATACAAAACGACATCCGGCATGCGTTGACAGGCAAAGAGGTGCTGACTCCGGCAGACAAAGTGTCGCTGGAGCACTGGAAGGCACACACCACCGCGGAGGCACGCGAGTGGAATCAGCTCAACGAGGGGTGGCGCTATTCTGGCCGCATGGGGCTGGAGACAGAGCTGTACTTTAATGACGCGCAAGCCGCGCATCTGCAGACGCGGCACATCATCATGGAACTCATCAAGTATCCGCTCCAGCGCGAGATACGCCAGATGGTCGAGGGTATCAAGAGCGTCAAGAAGGTGAGTGCGCCACAAGCTATGGAGATTGTCAGCAAGCAGCGCGCGGCAAAACTGCGAGAGGGTATGGATGTTGAGTATGCGGTCTACCAGCTTGCGTTCGAGCGCATGAGTGCGAAAGATCGCGCACGTCTCGTGGAGTTGTACGAAGACGTCACAACCGACCATCAGTATCTCGATCAGGAGGAGGTGATTGCCAATTTGCTTGGTGGGAAAGAAATACTCACGGTTGCAGCGAAAAAGACCCTAGCGAATCTAATTGCCGAGCGCTCCTACAACGCATTTGCAAAGCAACATCAGCTGTATCACTACTTCGCCTGTATCCCGCTTGCTGAGGTGATGCGACATTTTCTGAAGACCAAAGAGATTTTTGTTGGTGGTACACCACTTGCGCAGAATCAGGAGGCGGACGATGAGGATGAAACAACTGCCGAGCAATTATTGAGGGCAGCGCAGGAGTACGCACGCGAGCACAACACCACCATCGAGGATATGCTCAAGGAAGGGTTCATAGATTGGTACGATACCGAGGGATTTGTGTACTGCCCACTTATCGTGAGCAGCGACAAGAAGCTATTTAAGCGGTGGCTCAAAGCAAAAACAGACGCGCGGGCAGAGTTGCAAAAACTGATAGATACTGGGGTGCTGCAACTCTGTGCGCATACAGAAACGGAAACACATAAAGCAAAGCTCGACCACGTCATCACCGGAGAGAGTCTGTATGCGTTCGATACTGATCTGGAGTTTGTGAAGGACTTTAAAAAACGTGTAGATGAGTATGATCCCAACCTTGGGCTCGTATATGCAGACGACGACCCCGAGAAGACTGGCCACCACTTGGATCAAGAGCTGCTGATTTGCTCGACCAATAGCACGGGTGAGCCGGATATATTGAGCCG
>CAIJFH010000022.1 GCA_903819895.1 Candidatus Adlerbacteria bacterium | reverse complement strand
TTGCTCGAATATGCATGCCGACCCCTCGTAATTTCTCAATCACGAACCGCTCCTGCGCACAGAGATGCGTGTACGTTTTCATACAAAATGGTTTTGCCACTAATGCATCCATTCTGTCCTACTTCAAAGGTAACTGGGTGACGCTAGATAAACAAAAGAGAAGTGCTGGACCAAGCGCAGTCCTGCGTGTGTATGCGTCGTATGTAAAAAGATACCCGTGGCTTTTTGCAATTACTCTTTTGGGTGGCACCATAACGCAGATTGCCTTTCTCATCAGTCCGCTATATCTAAAACAATTCTTTAACACGCTCGCGCAAGGATCACCCGACACAACCATGGCGTCAGTCCTCTTTGTACCGCTTGGCATGGTCGCGTTGATGTACACCATTGAACTGATTGCTCGCAGAATGCAAGGATGGAGCGCTTCAACATTAGAGTCACGCGTTATGGGTGACCTGTTTGGCGATACGTTCCATTACCTAATCAACCATTCGCATAATTTCTTTTCTTCAAATTTTGCAGGGTCGCTTACACACAAAGTATCAAAATACGCCAGATCGTTCGAAGCACTATTCGACAACATCGCCGTCAGCTTTTTCTCTACCTTTCTATTTGTTGTTGGAGCAGTCGTGGTGCTGTTTTTGCGAAACCATACAATCGGCATTGTGCTTGGTGTATGGTCTGTCGTATTCATCTGGTTTCAAATCTACGTTGCTCGATTGCGTCAACCGACGCGCGAGGTACGCGCCGAAGCGGATACCAAAATCACCGCAACACTGTCGGATGCGATATCGAATCAAAACGCGGTAGCTCTCTTCTCTGGTTCATCGTTTGAGATGCGGCGCTTTACCGCAGTGGTTGGCGATTGGCAAAAGAAAACTCTTTGGTCGTGGCTCGTCGACGACTGGATCTGGGGTGGTATTGGTATTTTTATCTTTTCGATAGAAATTGGCCTCTTGTGCGGCGCAGTCGTCCTATGGAAACAACACTTGCTTACCATCGGTGACTTCGTGTTGATACAGTCCTACCTCATGACCACGTTTGATCGACTCGTTAGCACCAACCGCGATCTGCGCCGCTTCTTTGACGCGTTTGCTGATGCGGGGGAAATGGTCTACATCCTGCAAACACCGCATGACATCCAAGATATCCCGAACGCACCGAAGCTCGCTGTGACGGATGGCGAAGTAGCGTTCAAAAATACCGCTTTCTCGTTTAGCCCTGAGCGACCGATTCTAAAGAATCTCACTCTATCCATCCCCGGCGGGCAGCGCGTCGCACTGGTGGGGCCGTCGGGAGCGGGGAAGTCGACGATTACAAAACTCTTGTTGCGCCTGTTTGACGTCAAAGGCGGCGCGATCGAGATCGACGGGCAGGATATCGCGAAGGTGACGCAAGACAGCTTGCGCGACGCGATCGCGTTTGTGCCGCAGGAGCCGGTGCTCTTCCATCGCAGCCTGATGGACAACATCCGCTACGGCAGGCGCGACGCATCCGACAAGGAGGTGATTGAGGCGGCGAAGCAGGCGCATTGCCACGAGTTTATATCTGGCCTCGCCGAGGGTTACAACACCTTTGTCGGCGAGCGCGGCGTCAAGTTGAGCGGTGGCGAGCGGCAGCGTGTCGCTATCGCCCGCGCGATACTCAAAAACGCGCCGATACTCGTGCTTGACGAAGCAACCTCATCACTCGACTCCGAGTCGGAGCATCTGATCCAAGACGCGCTCGCGACGTTGATGCGGGACAAAACTGTGCTCGTGATTGCACATCGCCTCTCGACCATCATGAAGATGGATCGGATTATCGTGCTCGAGGGCGGCACGGTCGTCGCCGACGGCACACACGACGAGCTCCTTTCGCAAGGCGGCCTCTACCACAAACTTTGGAGCATCCAAGCTGGTGGGTTTATTGTCGATGACGGAGAAACTGCCGCCGACTAAATCCCATAGGGTAACCCTATGTACTACGGGGAACGGACCTCTGTAGTAACAGATTGCAGTATCGCGTTTTTCTGGTACTATAGTAGCAACGATGGCTACTAAACGTGATTACTATGAAGTGTTAGGTATCCAGAAGAGCGCGTCAAAAGACGACGTCAAGAAGGCGTTCCATAAGCTCGCACACAAGCTGCACCCCGACAAGGCGACTGGCGACGTCGATAAGTTTAAGGAAGTGAGCGAGGCATACTCAATTCTCTCCGATGACAAAAAGCGCGCCGAGTACGACTCCTATGGTCGGGTATTTTCTGACGGCGCAGGGCCCGGCGCAGGCGGCTTTGGTGGCGGCGCACAGGGTTTTGACTTTTCGCAATTTCAAGACGCGTTCCAAGGCGGGTTTGGATTTGACTTTAGCGACGTGTTCTCCGACTTCTTCGCAGGGCAGCAGGGCGGGACGAACGCCGGGCAGCGCCGTGGGCGCGATGTATCAATCGACCTCGAGCTCGACTTTAAAGAGGCCGTCTTTGGTATCAAACGCACCGTGCTCCTCGCAAAAATCGCCGAGTGCGAGACCTGCCACGGCTCGGGCGCAGCGCCCGGCACCGAGGTTGAAACATGCAAGTACTGCAACGGCTCGGGCAAACTGCACGAGACAACCAACTCCTTTTTTGGGCAGATCACCATGCAGAGCCCCTGCCGACATTGCCGCGCGACCGGCAAGGTCGCGAAGGAAAAGTGCCACACCTGCCGCGGCGAGGGCGTCTACCGCAAGCAGGAAGAGGTCGAGATTATCGTCCCTGCGGGCATCGACGCGGGCGAGATGATCCGACTCCAAGGCGGTGGCGAGGCAGTCGCAGGCGGCACCCCGGGCGACCTGTATGTCAAAGTGCATGTGCGCCCCGACGCGCGGTTTAAACGCGATGGCCACAATCTTGTCACCAACCTGTCGGTCAAACTATCCGACGCACTCCTCGGCGCCGAGTACACGGTCGCGACGCTGGATGGCGACCAGCCGATTTCTATCCCGCAGGGTGTCACGCATGGCGAGCTACTCAAAATTTCTGGCAAAGGTATCCCAACCCCCCGCGGCAAGCGCGGCGACCTGTTTGTCAAAGTCACCATCACGCTCCCGCAAAAACTCTCGCGCGAAGCGCGCAAACTGGTCGAGAAACTCAAAGAGGAGGGGGTGTAGAAACGCGCGTAAGTGTGTTACAATACTCTACATGGAAGCGACTACGAGAAAACAAAAGACAAACACCGCTCGCGCATGGCGCGAGGATGCTGCGTGGGCATTGCTGCACGGTACACGCTATACTTCTTCGGAAGAACTCCACAGAAGCATCTCGTCTCGGTAACTATGTACAAAATAGTCGGATCGCGCAGATACGAACGGGCGTATAAGCGGATTTCACGGCGCAAAGATTTTAGACAGGAGCGACTAGACCAAATAATCAACACACTCGCAGCAGGAAAGAAACTTTCTGCAGCATATCGCGACCACGCACTAACCGGCGAATACGAAGGTATGCGCGAATGCCACGTGCAGTTTGATATCCTACTGATATACCAAATTAGAGACAGAGAGTTGGTCTTGATTCTTATCAACATCGGCTCGCATCCAGAACTCTTCGGGTAATGTAATTTTACCCAGTTTCTGCTACACTGGGGCGTATGGAACAGGCAAAGATTGGGGCAAGAAAGCGGCTTTTTAGCGGCATACAGCCGTCGGGGACGCTACACATTGGCAACTATTTTGGCGCGCTGCAGCAGTGGCTCGAGCATCAGGCCGAGTTCGACTGCGTCTTTTCTGTCGTCGACTACCACGCACTCACGAGCGTCAAAGATGCAGCGCTCTTGCGCGAGAACACCTTTAACGCATTTCGCGACCTGCTCGCGATTGGCATCGACCCCAACAAGTCAATCCTCTTTCAACAGTCACGAGTGCAGGAGCACCCCGAGTTAGCATGGATCCTCGACTGCCTCGTGCCCGTCTCAATGCTTGAACTCGGGCATGCCTACAAAGACAAGGTGGCGAAAGGGCTCGACGCGAACGCGGGGCTATTCAACTACCCGATGCTGATGGCGGCGGATATTATTCTCTATGACACCGACGTGGTGCCGGTCGGCGCCGACCAGCGCCAACATGTCGAGTACGCGCGCGAGGCGGCAGCGAAGTTTAACCTCGCGTATGGCAAAACATTTGTCGAACCAAAAGAGATGATTGTCGAAAACGTCGCGATCGTCCCCGGCACCGACGGCAAAAAGATGAGCAAGAGCTACGGCAACACCATCCCGCTCTTTGGCTCGCGTGACGAAATCGCAAAAGCGGTGATGAGTATTGTGACGGACTCCAGCGGCGAGCGCCCCGAGAACGTCTACGCAATCCACAAATTGTTGCCGGTTGGCCAAAGTCATTTAGATAAAATTTATGCCAACCCTGCAATGAAGGGCAAGTACAAGTTGATTAAAGAGGCGCTCATCGAGGACATCGACGCATTCATTGCACCCATGCGCGAGAAGCGGGCGAGTATTACGGACGCAGATGTGAAGCGGATCGTCGAGGAGGGGAGCGCAAAGGCAAAGGCGATTGCCTCGGCAAAGATGGCAGAGGTGCGGCAGAAAATTGGCGTCACGCTGTAAACTAAAATTATTAAAGCGCTGTTTGTTTTTACTCATTGCAACTATATGGAACGAACACTGATTGGCGAGCTGGGGCAAAAAGTGGGAGCAGAAGTGTGTATCAAGGGCTGGGTGTCGGTGCGCCGCGACCAAGGCAAGATGGTCTTCTTCGACTTCCGCGACCGCTCCGGCTCGGTGCAAGGCGTGGTGTTGCCTGCGAGTGCGGCAATCGAAACCGCGAAAGAGATCCGCAACGAGTATGTTGTGTCAGTGGAGGGCAAAGTAAATGCTCGCCCAGAAAAGAATCGGAATGCAAAGGTGCAGAATGGCGACATCGAACTTGAGGTGACCAAAATCGATATTCTCGCCGAGGCAGAGCCCTTGCCGTTTGACATGTCGCTCGATGGGTACAATCTTGACCTTGCAACCGAGCTTGACCATCGTGCGCTCACGCTGCGCCACCCGCGGCTGCAGGCGATTTTTAAAGTGCAGGCAACCATCATCGACTCTTTCCGCGAGTTTATGAAATCGCAAGATTTCTTTGAGTTCCAAGCGCCAGCAATCACCCCCGCGACAGCCGAGGGTGGAGCAGAGGTGTTCCAAGTCCAGTACTACGACAAAAAAGCGTATCTCACCCAGTCGCCACAGCTGTACAAGCAGATTGTGATGACCGCATTCGAGCGCGTCTTTTCGGTCAACAAAGTATTTCGCGCGGAGCCGTCGTCAACTACGCGCCACCTCTCCGAGATTGTTTCGCTCGACGCCGAGATGGCGTTTATCGACTCGTGGCGCGATGTACGCGATATGTCCGAGCGCACGGTGCGCTTTATCTTGGAGCGCATTGCCGAGCGTCACAGCAAAGAACTTGAGCTCCTTGGCGCAACACTGCCCACCATGATTGCCAAGACACCGACCATGTCGCTCACCGAAGCGCAGGAAAAAATATTCGCCAAGACCGGGCGTGATGTGCGCGGCGACAAAGACCTCAACCCCGAGGATGAGCGCACCTTGTGCGAGATTATCAAAGAGGAAACCGACTCGGACTTTGTCTATGTCTATGGCTACCCGACACGACAGAAGCCCTTTTATGTGTACCCCAACCCCCAGAATCCAACCTTTAACGAGGGTATGGATCTCTTGTGTCGCGGCGTCGAGTGGCTCTCGGGCGGGCGACGTGTCAACAACTACAAACAACTTCTCGAGCATGTTGCAGAGTGGAAGATGGACCCAAAGAAAATCGAGATGTTCCTCGAGGCGTTCCGCTACGGCGCACCACCCGAAGGCGGTTTTGCATTTGGCGCCGAGCGTATGACGATGCAGATTCTTGGGCTCAAGAACGTCCGCGAGGCAGCCATGTTCCCCCGCGACATGAACCGCATCGACGGGTTGTTGGCAGAAACCAAGAAGCCAGAGTAATCATGCAACTCATATCACTCAACACGTGGGGCGGGAGTGCGGGGAGAGAAAAATTGCTCGCGTTTTTTACCACACACAAAGACGTTGATATCTTCTGTTTGCAAGAAGTCATGTCCGCTCCGTATCGACATTTGGAAGGGAAAGTGGTTGGCGGCGTTGCTTTCTCCAACAACCAACGCATGCCCTATGGCGTGCAAGATATATCTGGATTACTTGATACGCACACGGCGTACTTCCGCCCTCACCAAGGCGATCACTACGGTCTGCTTACACTTGTAAAAAAAGATTTCGTCATTGCCGAAGAAGGCGAATTGTTTGTGCACAAAGAAAAAGGATATGAGCCCGAGGGCGATATGGGTCTACATGCACGTAATATCCAGTATGCCACTATCGCGACCGAGAAGGGGAATCGAACGGTTATCAACTTTCACGGATTGTGGAATGGGAAAGGGAAGGGCGACAGCGAGGATCGGCTGCGTCAGTCGGACAACATCATACAGTTTTTGCAGAAGCTGCAGAACCCCTATGTGCTGTGCGGCGATTTTAACTTGCTGCCCGATACAGAAAGCTTGCAAAAGTTGGAGCGCTTTGGGTTGCACAACTTGATCAAAGAAAACGGGATTACCTCGACGCGCACGAGTTTTTATACCAAACCAGAAAAATTTGCCGACTATACACTCGTGAGCGATGGCATCAAGGTCAGCACCTTTCGCATCCTGCCCGACGAAGTATCCGACCACAGCCCAATGTTTTTAGATTTTGAGTAGCATCACAGCTTTGTCAACAGTTGCGTGCCGGTGGCGGCGCGGTAGAGTGGAGGAATGAAGATTACCTACACAATACAAAAAGATGCAGTACCGGTGCGGTTTATCGAGGGGACGTTGTCGCGTTTTACGGGCGCGGAGTTGTTGATTGGCTATGGCGACAAGAAAGAACTGCCGCGACGAAAGGTCGTCTTGCTATTGCGCAAGGTGATTAGCATTGCCAAGCAGCATCGTCTCGCATCGTTGTTGATTGAGTGGCGCGAGGTGCGCGCGGTTGCCGCGCACGGTGGCTCGCCAATCCCGCTCGCAAGCGATGAGGACGCGACTGCACCGCTTGATGACGCAGCGCTCGGCGAGCTGCTCGCGACCGCATTTGTGATGGCCGACTACGAATTTACAACATACAAAACGCCGCCCAAGGAAGGGTTTGCGCGGGTCGAAAAAGTTGCACTCGTGGGCGCACCCAAAGATGCGCAACGTGGTGTGGCGCGTGGCGTGGTGATTGGTGAGGGAGTAAACGCGTGCCGCAACCTTGCCAACACGCCGGGCGGCGACATAACACCCAAGGTGCTCGCCGACGCGGCAAAAAAGGCAGCAAAGGATAGCGGTGCTGGGACAAAAATCTCGATCAAAATACTTGGACGCAAGGAGATGGAAAAACTCGGCATGGGCGCAGTGCTTGGTGTCGCGCGTGGCTCGGTCCACGAGCCGCAGTTTATTGTGATGGAGTATGTTGGTGCGGGCAAATCAAAACCTATCGTGCTTGTTGGTAAAGGCGTGACGTTTGACACGGGCGGGCTCAATATCAAGACCGACGACCACATGTACGAGATGCACTTGGACATGTCGGGCGGGGCAGCGGTGATCCACACGGTCGCGCTGGCAGCGAAACTCAAATTAAAAGCGAATGTGGTTGGCGTCGTGCCCGCGGTCGAGAATAATCTTGGCGACAACGCGATGCGCCCGGGTGATATTTTGAAATCACTCTCGGGCAAGACGATCGAGGTACTCAACACCGACGCCGAGGGCCGCATCATCTTGGCCGACGGCATCACCTATGCCAAGCGATACAACCCGTCTGCGGTGGTTGATGTCGCGACACTCACGGGCGCGTCGCTCGTGGCACTGGGCACACAAGCATCCGCATTCATGACCAACGAGGGGGAACTCATCCCAACCGTGATGCGTCTTGCCGAGCACAGTGGCGACTATGTCTGGCCGATGCCCGCATGGGAGGAGTACGAGGTGATGACGAAGGGTACGTTTGGTGACGTGCCCAACATCTCGACCGATGGCAACAGCCGCTACGGCGGCGTGATTGCAGGTGGGATGTTCCTCAAAGAGTTTGCCAAAGACCTCGGCTGCCCATGGGTACATATCGACATGGCTCCGCGCATGACCCCAGCATCAAACGAGTTTCTCGCCAAAGGCGCGGTCGGGGCGCCGGTGCGTTTGTTGCTCGCGATTGTCGAGAATGGAGTAGAATAGGGTAATGCCGAACGTCGCTCCCACTGTCAAAACCGCTGTGTATGAAGGGCCGCTCGATTTGCTACTTGAGTTGATCGAGAAGCGCAAGCTGCTGATTAACGACATCTCGCTTGCCGCAGTGACCGACGAGTACATCGCGCGCGTTGGCGCGTTGGCCGAGTTACCTCTCGGCGAGACGGCCGACTTTGTTGCGCTCGCGGCAACGCTGTTGTTGATTAAATCGCGTTCGCTCTTGCCGACACTTGCGATATCCGAAGAGGAGCAGCATGACATCAAAGAGTTGGAGTATCGACTCGCGCTGTATCAGTTAGTCAAAGAAAACGCGCGACTGCTTGCAGCGCAGCAAACCGCACCGATGTTGTGGGAGGGTGCCACGCCAGTGCCCGAGCCGCTGTTTATTTTTGACGAGTCGATTACTTTGGCGGCACTGCGCGCGGGCGCACAACAACTCATCGACGGATTCCCCAAACAAGCAGCGCTCCCGCAGGTGTCGGTCAAAAAGATTGTCTCGATTGAGCAGGTGATTGAGCAGCTCGCGGCGCGGGTGTCGGGCGCCTTTCGGCTCTCCTTCCGCGAATTTACCCGCGAGCACCAAGGCGAGCGGCACGCGATTATTGTGAGTTTTTTAGCGCTGCTCGAACTCGTAAAACAGGGTATACTTACCGCACATCAGGGCGAGCAATTTAGCGATATCACGCTAGAGCATGACGCTGTGTCAACACCAACCTATGAGTAATGAGGCGATTACACAAAAGATAGAAGCACTCCTGTTTGCGCTGGGGCGGCCACTGACACGCACCGAGCTTGCCGAGCTACTTACGGTCTCTGCCGACGATGTCTCGGCGGCAATCACCCTCCTCAAAAAAGATACGTCACGCGGAGTGGTGGTAGTAGATGATGGCACACAGGTCGAGCTGCGTGCAGCAGGGGAGGCAGCTGCGCTGATTGAGCAGATCCGCAAAGAGGAGTACTCGCGCGAGATAGGCCGCGCAGGGTTGGAAGTGTTGTCAGCAATTTTATATCGCGGACCACTCGCGCGCACCGAGATCGACTTTATCCGCGGCGTCAATTCATCGCAAACATTGCGCACGCTCACGATGCGCGGGTTGGTGCGCCGCGTACCAAGTGGTAGTAATGCGCGCACGTTGGTGTACGAGCCAACCACCGAACTGTTGGCAACGCTCGGTGTCGCGCACGTCTCCGAGTTGCCCGACTATGCTGCGGTGCGTGACAAACTTACTGCGCTCGAGCAGGCCTACCACACCATCAACCCGCCCACTGCCGAGCAGTCGTCATAATTGTATGAAATTGAGTACCTACTGCACACAAACATCTGTCGCAGCAATCTTTGCTGCCGTGTTTGGCGTGCTCGCGTTTATGGGTGGCGTCACTGCGTTCGTGGTCATGCATCCCTCTACCGCTCCGGCCGAAACCGCCGCCATGCACTTTCCCGCGCCGTTTACCGTGGCGGATTCGGCGCTCGCGGCACGCGCGGCAATTGTCTACGACCCAACCAACGGCCGCGTGTTGTACGAAAAAAATGCGGGACTGCCACTCCCACTCGCGTCAATCACCAAACTGATGACCGCACAGGTTGCGCTCGCGAGCATACCCTCGACCACACCGGTCACGATCACCAGCGCCGACATCCTCCACCAGGGCGATTGGGGGCTGCGCCCCGGCGACACTCTGTCGCTATACGCGCTACTCAAGCTCGGGCTTGTTGCGTCAGCCAATGACGCGATGGCAGCCGTGGCAACCAGCTTGGGCAGCACCTACCTCGCGCAGATGAACCAGACCGCCACCAGCATTGGACTCACCCAAACACGATTTCTCAACCCCACCGGACTCGACATCAGCACCACCACTGCAGGCGCCTACAGCTCGGCGCACGATGTCGCGCTCCTTGCGGCAACTTTTTATGCACAACATCCGGAGTATTTTACTCTGACCCAAGCATCCAAGGTGCGCATTGTCGACGGCTCGCGCACCCTCGCCGCCGCCGCAACAGCACTGCCACTGCTCGATATCCCCGGGCTTGTTGGCGCCAAAACGGGCTATACTGATTTAGCGGGCGGGAACCTTGTTGCCATCTTTGATGTTGAAATTGGGCACCCACTGGTCGCGGTGGTGCTCGGCTCGACCGAGGAGGGGCGCTTTGCCGACATCCGCACCCTTATCAACACTGCTCGCACATCAACACCATGACAACCACCGCCGACGCTATGCGCATTTTTATCCCTGCAACCATCTCGTTTCTCTTCGGGATTGGGCTCACCCCGTTTCTCAATCACTTCCTCTACAAGTACAAAATGTGGAAGCCAAAGGCAGGCAAGGTCGCGATGGACGGCACCCCTGCCGAGACGTTTAACCAACTCCACAAACACACCGACACCGGCACACCACGCTTTGGCGGTGTCGTGGTGTGGGGGAGCGTGCTACTCACCGCAGGGTTACTTTCGAGTATTTCGGCACTCTTTCCCAACTCATTCGATGGTCTCTCGTTTATCAGCCGCGGCCAGACCTGGGTGCCGTTCGCTGCGCTGCTTATTGGCTCCATCGTTGGGCTCATCGACGATTTCTACGAAGTGCGCGGGAGAAAAGGGTTGCAGCTGCGGGTGCGTTTGCTGGCGGTCGCCGTTGTTGCGTCACTGTGCGCGTGGTGGTTCTACGACAAGCTTGGCGTCTCAACAATTTCAATACCGTTCTCGCAAACACCACTTGCACTCGGCATGTGGTTTATCCCGTTCTTTGTACTTGTTGCGCTCTTTATCTACGCAGGCGGCGTGATCGATGGGCTCGATGGCTTGGCAGGCGGCATCTTTGCAACGATCTTTGCCGCATACGCGGGGATCGCCTTTTTTCAAAATCAGTTCGACATCGCCGCGCTCGCTGCGGCTATCTCAGGCGGATTGCTCGCGTTCCTCTGGTTTAATATCCCGCCTGCGCGCTACTACCTGTCCGAGACCGGCACCATGGGGCTGACACTGACACTCACCGTCATCGCCTTTTTGACCGACACCCTCGGCGGCGGCAAAGGGGTCACCGTGCTCCCCATCATCAGCATCCTGCTGGTCATCACAGTGCTCTCAAACATCTTGCAGATTGTGAGCAAGAAAATACTGCATCGAAAAATTTTGCGCATCGCGCCGCTGCATCACCACTTCGAGGCAATCGGCTGGCCCGCATACAAAGTGACCATGCGCTACTGGGTGGTCGGCGTGCTTGCCGCGATTATCGGCATGACCATCGCACTGCTCTAGCGCCTGCGTACCCTGCGATATGAAAAAAGGCATGGACACCTCGTTTCTCCTCACGACCTGCGCACTCGTGGTGTTTGGCCTGCTGATCTTTACCTCGGCGGCATTAGGATTGCTTGCGCATGATGGCGGCGCGTCGTTTACCTCGGTTGCGGTGAGCCAACTCTTGCTTGGGTTTCTCTGCGGGAGCATCGCGCTGGTAACCCTCTCTCGGCTCGATTATCGCGAATGGAAGCAGTACACGCCCTACCTCTTTGGCTTTGCGGTCGTCCTCTCGCTCATGACCTTTGTGCCGCACATCGGGATGTCGCTCAAAGGTGCCTCACGATGGATCGCCATCGGCAAATTTTCGTTTCAACCGGAGGAGGTGCTCAAGTTTGCCACGGTCGCGTTCCTTGCAGCACTCTACTCGGCAAAACAAAAATCAATCAGCACACTCAGAGACGGTATCCTCCCGCTCCTGTTGGTTGGTGGGGGAGCAGCGGCAATTCTCTTAGTGCAGCCCAACACCGCAGGCGTCATCGTCATTGGCATGGCAGCGGTTGGTATCTTTTTTGCGGCAGGCGGCAAGATGCTCCACATCGGCGCGCTCGCCTTGGTTGGCGTACTGGCAATCGGTATCGCTGCCTACGAGCGGCCCTACGTCGCACAACGCATACACACCTTCCTCGACCAGTCGGCCGACCCGCAGGGCTCGGGGTATCAGATCCAACAATCGCTCATCGCCGTCGGCTCGGGCCAAGCGACCGGCCGCGGGTTTGGCCAGAGTATCGAAAAATTTTCCTATTTGCCCGAGCCCATTGGCGACTCGATCTTTGCTGTTGCAGGCGAGGAGTTTGGCTTTGTGGGTAGCACACTGCTCGTGCTCCTCTTTATGGCGTTTGGCATCCTGGGGCTGCGCATCGCCGCGCATGCGTCAGATATTTTTGGCGGGCTCTTAGTGGTTGGTTTTGTTGTGCTCATTGTCGGGCAATCGTTCTTTAACATCGCATCAACACTCGGGCTCGTGCCACTGGTCGGTATCCCGCTCATTTTTGTCTCGCACGGCGGCTCGGCGATAGCGATGTCCTTGGCCGAAGTGGGCGTCATCCTCTCGGTATCCCGCAGGATGCGCGCATAGCGGGAGAGGGGATTTTTTGGTACCATAGTAGACGACACCGTATGAAGATACTATTCACCGGAGGGGGGACAGGGGGGCATTTTTACCCCGTTATTGCTGTGGCCGAGGCCATCAACGATATTGCGCGCGAGAAACATCTTATCGAGCCACAACTCTATTACGCGGCCCCCGAGCCGTACGATCGCGACCTCCTTGTCGCCAACAACATCACCTTTGTACAAACATCAGCAGGCAAGCTGCGCCGCTACTTCTCCATCCTCAACTTTTTTGACTTATTCAAAACCGCGTGGGGGATTACACGCTCGGTGTTCCGTATCTTTTTTCTCTACCCCGACGTCGTGTTTGGCTCGGGCGGGTTCACTAGCTTTCCAACCCTGCTTGCGGCGCGACTCTTCCGGATCCCGGTGGTGATCTACGCCACCGACGCCGAGCCCAGCCGCGTCAACCTGTGGGCAGGGAAGTTTGCTGCTAAAGTCGCAATCTCCTTCCCCGAGGCGGCACACTTTTTCCCCGCCGACCGTGTCGCCTTGACCGGCAATCCGATCCGCAAGTCGGTGCTCCTGCCCGCGCGCGAGGGCGTCTTTGAATATTTTCATCTCACGCGTGATGTACCCGTCCTCGTCATCATCGGTGGGTCGCAGGGTGCAGTCGCGATCAACGAGGCAATCCTCGCCGCACTGCCACAGCTCATCGAGAAGTATCAGATCATCCACCACACCGGCGTCGCTAACTTTGAGGAGGTACGAGGTCGCGCGCATGTTGCCATCGGCGACCTATCGCATGCCGACCGCTACAAACCGTTTGGCTACCTCGACGCACTCGCACTGCGCATGGCTGCGGGTGCCGCACAGCTGATTATCTCGCGCGCTGGTTCGACCATTTTTGAGATCGCCCTGTGGGGGATCCCATCGATCATCATCCCCATCCCGCCCGATATATCGCACGACCAATCCAAAAACGCGTTTTCCTACGCACGGTCGGGTGCGGCGGTTGTTATCGAGCAAAATAACCTCACCCCCGGGTTGCTCTTGTCCGAAATCGATCGCATCCTCAGCAACCCACAGATTACCCGCACCATGAGCAACGCCGCACGCGCGTTTGGCAGGGCTGATGCCGCCCGCACCATCGCCGACGCCGTGCTCGAAATCGCTCTATCCCATGAATCCTAACCCCACAGAAAAAGTCGTCACCCGCTTCGCCCCCAGCCCCACGGGGTTTATGCACGTGGGCAACGTTCGCACTGCACTCTTTGCGTGGCTCTTTGCACGCAACCAAGGTGGCACGTTTATTTTACGAATTGAGGACACCGACAAAAAACGCGAAGTCGAGGGCTCCATCGCACACATCATAGAGTCGCTACAGTGGATAGGGCTCGACTGGGATGAAGGTGTCGATATTGGCGGACCACATGCGCCATACAAACAATCAGAACGTCTCGCATCATATAAAAAATATGCTCAGATTTTGATTGAGAAAGGATGTGCGTACCCCGACCCGTACACCGAAGCAGAGGTCGAGGCATTTCGCGCACAAGCCGAGGCAGAAAAGCGTGCGTTCTTGTATCGTGAGCATCGACCAGAGACATTTGATGTGTGGGACGGCACGCGACCGTTGCGTTTTAGAGTCCCAGAGATTAAACGATACACTTGGCACGACCTGGTGCGAGGGGAGTTGTCAGCAGGGGAGGAAGCGCTTGATGATTTTGTTCTCATTAAGAGTGACGGGTATCCAACCTACAACTTTGCTCATATTATTGACGACCTCGAGATGGGTGTCACGCACATTATGCGTGGGCAGGAATTTATTTCATCAATGCCGATTTATCTGTCACTCTACGAGGCGTTGGGTATTGATCACCCGCAATTTGCAACCATGCCACCAATCATGGGGGCTGATGGCAACAAAAAAATGGGCAAGCGCGATGGTGCGCGAGACGTGCTTAGTTATCGCAACGAAGGATACCTTCCTGAGGCATTGTTCAATTTTCTTGCGTTTATCGGATGGAACCCGGGCGACGAGCGGGAGATACTGACAGTTGCTGAGTTGATTGAGACGTTCTCACTTACACATCTCCACAAAGCAGGTGCTCAATTTAACGAAGAGAAACTTCTTTGGTTTAACCACGAGCACATTAAGCGCTTGTCGGACGACGCCTTTTTTGAGCGCCTCGTAGCGTACATGCACACAGCGGGACCAATTCCTGCCTATCTTCCAAAAATTAGTGGTCTCCTCAAAGAAAAGTCCCAAACATTAGCAGAAGCGGTGCGAGCAATTACTGATGGCGAATTTTCGTTCCTCGAGGAGAAAATCGAAACACCCACACCAGAGCTGTTGCTCCAAGGTGCCAAGACCGACGCCGCGACTGCCAAGACCCATCTCGAAAAGGTTGCCCTCATGCTTGAGCGACAACCCGCCGACACCTTTGCCAGCGAGCATCTCAAAGAAATCATCTTCCCCTATGCCACGGTCGAGGGTAGGAGCGCGGTGCTGTGGCCGCTGCGCGTTGCGCTCACCGGCAAGGAGAAATCGCCCGACCCATTTACCGTGGCGGGGCTCTTGGGCAAAGATACGACACTTGCGCGCATTGCCTCAGCGCTCGCGGTGCTTTAGAGTGTATCTATGCGTTCATTCTCTGCTCTGGTACCGTGCACCCATCGCGCCTCGCGCATCTTTTTTATTAGTATCGGTGGCCTCCTTTGTGCAGGACTGCTCGCCATGTCTCCTGTCGGGCATGTGTTAGAGACACGCGCCGACACCGCAACCTCGACCGCGACACTTGCCGACGCGGCCGACACGGCAACACAATCACAAATCGACCAAAGCAGTGCGCAGATTGCACAGCTCAAAGCCGAAATCGCACAACTCCAAACACAACTCACCGCCACCAGTAAGCAAAAGCAAACACTCCAAAGCGCGATCACCGGGCTCAATTTGAATATCCAAAAGATTACCAAAAGCATCTCGCTAACCAACGCGCAGATTGCCCAAAAAGACAGCGAGATCAAAAAGATTAGCGGCGGCATCTCGACCACCACCAGCGAAATCGGCCAGGTACAAACCGAGGTTGGCGCGTCGCTGCAGGCGCTTGCCACACAAGATGCTGAGCCGCTCGCACTTGAGTTGTTTGGTGGCGCGACGCTGTCATCGCTCTTTGACGAGGAGGCATCGCTGGCTGCGATACGCATCGGGCTTGAGCAAAAAATAACCGAGCTCGCCACGCTCAAGACCACGCTCCAAAGCAGCAAGACCGTCGCACAACAAAAACGCGCCGACTTGGCAGCGCTTCAGCAGCAGCTCAACCAGCAAAAGCAAGGGCTCGCGATCGCACGAGACACGCAGACACAGCTGCTCGCGGTCACTAAAAATCAAGAGTCAAACTACCAGGCGCTCATCGCACAAAAGCAGGCACAGGAGGCAAAGTTTGAGCAAGACCTGCTTGCATACCAGTCAAAACTTGGGCTCAAGGTGACCGCCGGCTCGCTCCCGCCCAGCGGGTCACACCCTTTGGCGTGGCCGGTCGACTCTGTCCGTATCACGCAGTACTTTGGCAATACTCCCTTTGCCACGCAGAACCCGCAGATATACAACGGCCACGGGCACAGCGGTGTCGACTTTGCCGCGTCACCCGGCACGCCGATTAAAGCAGCGCGCAGTGGGGTAGTGCTGGGCACTGGCAACACCGACCTCACCTGCCCCAACGCATCCTACGGCAAGTGGATTTTTATCAAGCATGATGACGGCCTCTCGACCATCTACGCACACCTCTCGGTCATTGGCGTCACCCAAGGGCAGATGGTGACTACGGGGCAGGTGATCGGCTACTCGGACACCACCGGCTACGCCACCGGGCCACATCTGCACTTTGGCGTGTTTGCCTCCTCGGGCTCGGAGATCGCCTCGTTTGCCAGCCAAGGATGCAAAGGCAAAACGTACACCATGCCCGTGGGCGACTTGTCGGCGTACCTCAACCCGCTCTCCTATCTGCCATCTATATAAAACTACGAGCGACATTTGCTACGCCTTTCGCTGCCACTCGGTGTTGGCGAGCAGGCGCCGCTCAAGTGTCGACGCTTTGCGCGACTTGCACAGCAACGCCCGTGGCGCGATAGGGAAATGAGCGTGCGCATCAATCTCTTCGGGCAACCAGTCGAGCTCATCCTCGGCGACCACCCAACGCTCGAGCGTATAGCGGCGCAGATCGTACGGCGCAGAAAAGCTGAGCAGCGTCTTTCTCCCATCATCCATGTAGTACTCGTGGTAGTACGTCATCGCCAACTCGCGCACACTCTTGTAGATTGGGTCGCGCCAGCGCAGTATCGCATGATTGGTTTTGCTGATGGCGCCCCACAGGCCATCCTGCCGAAACAACGTCACCACATGCTCTTCATCAATCGGCAGTGTCTTAAAATCGAGCAGGAGCGGCAGGGAACCGTGGTAGGCAAGGGAAGCGGCAGCAAACAATGCCGCCTCGAGGCAATGCGCCTTCCTCTCGCGGACCACGCGGCGCGGTGACATCAGGGTCTCCCCCGACTCCTCAAAATTAATTTCGAGCGTGTCCAAATAGTCCTGCACCTTCTGCGGCGTCTTGAGTGTTGCAAACAACCGCCGCTCCTCGGGGGAGAGGAGCGCACGCAACTCTTGCTGATATTTTTTAATCGATTTCATATTCCATTATTGTTCGATACTACGTAGTATAGCGCACAACGTCGCGACGCCTAACGTCGCACAATATACCTTTTGCGTCGTTCAATATCCACAAAAGAAACGGGCTGCAAAAAAGATACGCTATACTGGGCAGATGGATATGAACATCGACCAACTGCTCCGGATGCTTGCCCCGCTGTTTGGCCGAATCTGTATCGGCGGCTACTTTGTTTGGCAAGGCGTCACGCAAATCCTCAACTTGTCTGCGACAATCGATTTCTTTACACGACTTGGCACGCCACAGCCGGTCGTGTGCGCAGTCGTCGTATCAACCATCGAGCTGGTAGCTGGGCTCGCGCTGGTGGTCGGCTGGGAGACGCGCATCGTCGCGATGTTTTTGATTGTCTACACGGCGCTCGTGTCAGCAATCTTTTTTAATGGATCTTCGACCGCGCTCTTTGTCGCAAACTTGTCGACCATCGGTGGACTGCTCTTTGTCGCAACCTATGGCGACGAGCCGGCGCGCACCTTGCGCATCAGCAAGCAAGCAGCCATATGCAGCAAAAAAGCGCGGGGTTAGATTCCGCGCTTTTTGCATGTGTATAGTCGAACCTGTGTGGCTTATTTATCCGCGTGGGCGAGCGCGAGGTCGCGGGCGGCCTTGCTCTTGCTCCAGCAGGGCTCGGACGAGCTCCACGGGGCAGTCCCCTCCTCTTCATACAAGAATCGCGCATAGGCGAGATTGCCAGCGACAGTATAGATGTCGTCACCCAACTTCTTTGACGTGTCGAGGTGGTAGTGCTCGTTGATCTGCATCACGCCAACGTCTTGGTGATTCTGCTCGCCGCGAAAGACGGCGCCGCTCGAATCATACTGGCGAAAATGCGACTCACACTGAGATATGCTGACCATAATCGGTGCGTCGGCAAAGTAGGCGGCAACCTGTTCCTGCACGGTTTGAGCGGCTGGCTGCGACACAGGCACGGATGCTGTTGAAGATGCTGCTGCGTTGGGGCTGAGTGCCGAAAACGCGAGAGCGAGACCAATAGCAAGGGGCATATAATGGGTTGTAATTAGCTAGTTAGCTTCTTGAACGGGCAGGAAATAAAAAAGCCCCGGGTTCGACCCCCGGAGATACAGAAAGCGTACCAGTTTTACAGACCCCCGGTCAAGCGCCGGGCTTGACAGGGAAGTCCCCTACCCCATATAGCCAAAAACCCCTTATTTGGCAACGTATTTCTATTATTCTACACTAGCCACTCAGATAGGTACCCTTTGTACTTTTCTTTGAGCTCGTTCGAGAGTTCTTTGTAGCAGCCCCACTTGCCGCGGCAGATTGGTGAGCCGCACATACAAGTTCTCCCTGTCTCAGCTATTTCATCGGCATACTCGTATCCAATCATGGCATAGTCGATAGTGATTTCCTCATCCCGTTTTATATCCTTAAACGCCACAAAGCACGTCCGATTTTTAATCCCCAAATTTGGGTCGCAAGAGTGACAAATATATTGCGACAAATTCCCCTCCGGTTGTGTCGGATCTATCTTCAATTCCGCACTAACCGGGATAGTGTATAACGTCGCTGTTGTCACCAGCGGCCCGTACGCAATAAATACCAGTTCATCTTTCAAAAAATCTCTTTTTGCGAAAAGTGACTTGCCATACTTTCCAGTATCTTTTGTGTATATGCTGTCTTCGATGCGATAGTTATCTGACTTCATAGGTATCCAAATCGACTCGATTGAAATCAATCAACTGTCTTGACTCAAGGTCATATTGGCAGCTTTGGTACGGGTTCTCTGGCCAGTTGAGGTTAAACGGGTTGAGTTGGTGCATATAGACCTCACTCTTGAGCGGCCGGCCGGGGTAGCACCAGAGTATCCACTTTTGATTATTCTCGATATATTCGTTTGGCAGTTTGATCTGGTTTTTGCTCAGCAAATACATCATCAAAATCTCTTCCAAAAAGAAGTTGATTTGGTTGTCCTCCATCTCCTTTCCAAACACGGCGCAATCCTCCCCTAAATATTTTTGGAACAGCGCGTCTTCTTTGAAGATCTTTTTTAACTGGTCAAACCGTTGATTAAAATCTTTCGTGCCAACATACAACTGGTTCCACACCATGTAGTTAAACCCGTGCTGGATCTGAAACTCCATGTGACTCTTTTCGATAAGCCGCTGCATGCTGTTTCGGTGACCAATCACCTGGTTCATAAATGAGTGTTTGAGCTCGGGTGCTGGCCGGTCGCTGTAGAGATATAAAAAGTCGCTGTAGATAAAATTTAAACCAACCAGCGGCTTGCTGATTTTGTCTGTTGCCAAATGCCGAATATCCTCCATGCACTGTTCGGCACTCTGCCTGTTGGACAACTTATTCATCGACAGACCAAACAAAAGCAAACCCTTCTCGGGCGGTAGTTTGTTGATATCAAAAAATACGTTTTTCTCAAGCCCGTTCATTGGTGGTGTGTATCTTGTGGCGCCGCATGGGACATGCGGCATCCTACAAAATCATAGTCGCTACCGCTCCTTGATTTTGTGGACCCTACCGGGATCGAACCGGTCACCTCCTCATTGCAAATGAGGCGCTCTACCAAATGAGCTAAGGGCCCAATATGTCTCTAAGAATATCGCACGGTTTGCACACTGTCGCAACTACTCCACTATACCCTATTTTTTATTCTTCGGGAATATGGTCGATTTTTGCCGCGAGGATGAAGTCGTTTTCGGACAGGCCGCCGACATCATGCGTCGTGAGCTCGACCGAGACGTTCCCGTAGGAGACAGCCATGTCGGGGTGATGCCCCTGCTCCTCGGCCAGCGCGGCAACCGCGTTGACAAACCGCATTGTCTGTTTAAAGCTACTAAACACAAAGTGCTTGGTCAGCAAGTGCCCGCCATCAACCAGCGACCACTCATGCAGGCCTGCCAGTTGCTCCTTTGCCTGCTCGGGCGTGAGCGGCAGCAACTTCTTTTTGCAGCGCGAACAATCTTTCTTTGTCAAATCAACTGCAGTCATGCGGTGTTGCTCCCCCGCTCGCCAGCACGTTGTGTAGGATACCCTTTCTTTGGCCCGCGAGCAAGGGAGACAACGTGGCCAAGAAACTCGGATAGGTTGGAGCCAACCGCGCGCAGCGCCTTGGGGAAGATTGACTCGTTGGTGAGCCCGACCGCCGCTGCGCTGTTAATCTCTAAAAAGTAGATGCCGCGTTTGGAGACAATAAAGTCCGAGCGCGAGTAATGCGCGAGCCCCAAGTGCTCGTGGACCAATTTTGCTGCATCCATCAAACGTTGCTTCTCGTCGGCACTAAAGTTGCCGGGGCAGATCTCCTGCGTCTCGCCGCTATACTTTACTTCGGCAGAGAAAAAGGAGTGCGTGGGCGGCGGGATAATCTCGGTTGGGAGGAGCGCGTAGGTCTTTTCGCCACGGAAGTGGTCGATGACACCCACGGTTGCCTCGCGGCCTTTGATAAACTCCTCGACCAACACCTTGGGTGATATCGCAAACGCTTTTTGGAGCGCACCCTCGAGCGCGTGGTAGTTGTCGACCAGTGATATGCCGACCGACGAGCCGCCGATGGCGGGCTTGACGATTGCCGGATGTGGAAAGGTACGAAAGAGCTCAAACGCGGTGCGCTCGAGGTTATCGCTCTGCTCGACCACGACGCCGTGCGCGACCTTGACGCCCACCTTGGACACCAACTCTTTGGTGTGATGCTTGTTAAAGGCGATTGCCGAGGTAAAGGCGTCCGAGCCGCTGTAGGGCACGCCGAGTGCATCGAGGATGCGCTGCACCTGGCCGTCCTCGCCATACTCGCCGTGGATAATATTGAGCGCGACGTCGACCCCTTGGAGGGCCTTCTCGGGTGTTGCTGGCGCGCCACGCAGATGCCACTGCCCATCGCGCGAGATAAAAATGTCACGCGGCTCGTACTGGTCGGCGTCGAGCGCCGCGAGCACGGCCGCGCCGCTCTTGAGCGACACGTCATACTCGCTGCTGGGCCCACCGCGCAATACGCCAACGATTGTTCTCATAGGTACAGTATATACTAGAGTTTTGATGAAATAGTCACACCCCCGCGCGCACTAGGACAACAGATTCTTTCGGCTCTTTTTTCGATGAAAGGCGATCGCGTAGCGGTGCGCCTCGGCGTTGGCAAGCAGGATCGCTTGCTCGTTGCCAGCAACCACGTGTGTGTCGCCAAGGATCTCGCGCGGGCGATGCTTCTCATCCTTTACCACACCCACCAAGAGGATCTGCATCCCGTACTCATCCAACACCTTTTTTGCTGCGTTGAGCTGCGCGGTGGAGCCGTCCACGACAATCAGCCGCGGCAGCGACCAGTCGCCATCGGGCGGCGCATGCGCGAGCCGGCGGGAGAGAATCTCGCGCAGCGCACCCGCGTCGTCGCCCTGCTTGGTGGCACGCAGGATAAACTTTCGATACTCACTTTTTTGCACCTCGCCGCCATCAACCACCACCATGACACCCACCGCAGCACTCCCCTGCAGATGCGCCGCGTCGTATGCCTCAATCCGCGTCGAGCGAATCGTTGACGGATGTCTCAACTCGCGTTTAATCAGCGACACATCTTGGATATGATTGAGCGCAAAGACCTGCCCGCGCAGGCGCGCCGCCTCCTCAAATTGCTCGTGCTTGGCAGCAGTGTTCATATCGCGCTCGAGCCCTTTGAGCAACTGTGGCTTTTTGCCTGCAAACAAAAGTGCGATACGCCGCACGATCTTTCGATACTCTGTTTTGGAGATCTCGCCCGAGCACACACCGGGGCACAGGCCGATGTGGCGGTTAAAGCACGGCCGACACTTCGCCGAGGAGAGACCTCCACTAGGACGCGGAGGACTCACCTCGGCTACGTTCTCCTTTCTCTCCATACACGGGGTGCAAGTGTCACGGTAGGGAAAAATCTTGCGCACGATACGCAACGCCTCTTTCAACTGCGAACCATGTGGGAAAGGGCCAAATGTGTGGAGTGGAGTGAAAGAAATCGAAGAGTTTCTGTGGAGCGTCTCCAACTCTTTCCCACGCACCAACAGTACGCGAGGGAAATCTTCGCGCGTGATGACGACGTAGTTAAAACTTTTGTCGTCTTTGAGGTCGGTGTTGTAGCGCGGCTTGTGTGTTTTGATCAGGTTCGCCTCGAGAATCAGCGCCTCCAAGACAGAGTCGGTCTCGCGCCAATCGATCGACGTTGCCTTCTCGACCATGTCGACCAAGAGCGGCCCGCGAGACGCCATTAGGTCGCCCGAGAAATAGCTGCGCACGCGGCTCTTGAGCGACGTTGCCTTGCCGATATATAAAATCTTTTTATCTTTACCCAGGAAAAAATACACCCCGGGCGCATCGGGCAGCTTCTTTCTCCGCTTTTCGAATTCCTCAAGGGTCATATCTCTACTATACAAAAAGTAGGCGCGCCCTCCTAGCTGGAGGGCGCGAATGCTCACAATCCTTCCCCAAGACGGATGTTGGGAAATTTTTTACGCTGTGCGGCGTAATATAACGCTGTGAGTACCTCCAGTGGAACAACTTCCAATTCTGGAAACAAAGCAAGCCATGCGTCAGAGCCAGGCACACCCCTAAGCTCCCTGCTGGCAGTAGGACTCACAGGCGGATTGTTGTTATCAGAGTGGTGGCCTTCGATGGTGTTAGCCATTTTACCCTCCCCAACAAGTAGAACTCCTAGACCTATTTTGTAGCACCTTTTGGGAAAAAGCGCTACCGACTTTTCAACACCTTTTTTATTCTCCCCTGCGCCGCTGTGACACTCCCGGGCGAGGGGCGTGCCGAGGAGCCAGTGCTCGACGCTACCTTGTCCAGTGGCGTGTAGGAAGAGACGCCCGTGTACTCCTCTGCGGCGATGGTGCCACCAACACTGGAGGAGATGG
>CAIJFH010000021.1 GCA_903819895.1 Candidatus Adlerbacteria bacterium | reverse complement strand
TTGCTCGAATATGCATGCCGACCCCTCGTAATTTCTCAATCACGAACCGCTCCTGCGCACAGAGATGCGTGTACGTTTTCATACAAAATGGTTTTGCCACTAATGCATCCATTCTGTCCTACTTCAAAGGTAACTGGGTGGTTATAAGAAGGGCATTTTTTATTTACTCGGGCTCCCTGTCTTTTTATCAATCATAGTTCCGTCGGTTGCGCTCGGCTTCCGGTCGAATAGCTCGTTTATGGCGGCCGCAGCTGCGAGTCTACAACCAACAAGCAATGCTGCACCCGGAAATGTGGACTCGAACACGCGAGGGGCGTTTACCAACAGCGCTTCCAGTGCGTCGCTGCATTCTGCCGCGTCTACTGCGGTAAGTTGTCCGTTGCAGATTACTCATACTATCCAGCGAGGAGATAGTGGCGCCAGTGTCATTCAGTTGCAACTGGCGTTGGTGCAGCTTGGCTACCTTACCACGGACAGTGTGACTGGCTACTTTGGCAATAAGACCAAATCGGCAGTCACTAAGTTCCAGGTTGCACAGGGTATTAGTCAGACTGGGACTGTGGGTCAACTGACTCGGGCGGCGCTTGCGGCAGTAGTATGTGGCACCACCCCTCCACCCGTCGACACCACCGCACCAACCGTGCCTACTGGTGTGAACGCAACCCCCACCTCCCAAACACAAATTAACCTCACTTGGGCTGCCTCAACCGACAATGTTGGTGTCACCGGATACAAGGTGTATCGCAATGGTACACAAATCACTACCGTAACTACTACTTCGTACAGTGACACCGGCCTCACTGCTGGCACCACCTACTCCTACACTGTCGCGGCGTTCGATGCAGCGGGGAATGTCTCAGCACTGTCGGCGAGCGTGAGTGCGACGACGCAGATGGGGACGGTGAGTAGTGGTTGGTGGAAGCCGGGTCCAGTAGCGCTGGAGTGGCAGTGGGAGATCGATCATCCACTGAGCATCACATCGGCGACCGATATGGGTACTGGAAAAACGGCATACAACGGCGCTACATCACCAGCAACGGATCCGACCGTGTATGACATTGATGGGTTCGACAATACCGCAGCGACCGTCGCGTCGCTACACGCCTTGGGCAAGAAAGTCGTCTGTTACGTCGAGGTAGGAGCCGATGATGGTCGCTCCGACTCTGCGGCGCTCAAGGCTACTGGCGAGGGCGCGGCGATGCAGGGTTGGCCGGGTGAGCATTATATCAACATCACCAATCCGACCGTCGCGTCAATCATCAAAGCCCGCATCAAGATGTGTGCCGACAAAGGGTTTGATGCTATCGAGCCCGACATCGACGAGAGTTACACGGTCAATACCGGCTTCCCTTTGACCAAGACTATCGAAGAGTCTTATATGACCATGCTTGCCGACTATGCGCATGGTCTCGGTGTCGCTATGTGGGGCAAGAATCCTGACGACACCGGCGACAGTTATGCCTCAGACATGGCCAACACCTTTGACGCTGTTCTGACAGAAGAGTGTAACGAATACTCAACGTGCGGCTTGCTCTCTGCCTATACTGGCAAGAAGCCGATCTTCAATGCCGAGTACGCTGCCGCAACGAGCGCATTCTGCCCAGCAGACAACGTGCTTTCGGGTTGGAGCGGCAACAAATTCCCATTGGCGCTCAGTGGTGCTCGTACGCCATGCCGATAGTAATGAATTAGATAGCGCAAACAAAAAATCCCGCCTCACTGGCGGGATTTTTTGAGTTAATAGCAAAAACGGGAGGCCACTTGTCATTAAATGTCCACGAGGGAGACCATTCTTAATTTTAAAAACCGTGGTATAGTAGTGACACGGTTTTTTTTGTGTACAAGTGTCTCAATATACTTAATTCTATGAACTTCCACGTTGTGACATTGTTCCCCGAAGTGATAGATTCCTATACGAAGGCGTCGATTTTGGGGCGCGCACAGGAGGAAAAAATAATTTCAGTGCAGACATATCAGCTGCGCGATTTTGTGCAAAACCCCTCGAAATCGCAAAAAGACCTCGGGGCAGGTAAATGGGGATACAAGAAAGTTGACGAGCGGCCGTATGGCGGCGGCCCGGGGATGGTGCTGCAGGCAGAGCCGTTTGTCCGCGCGGTCGAAGCGATCCAGAAAGATATCCAAGGTTCAGCAAGGCGACGCCTTGCTACGGCAAAAAAAGAGGTGCGGGTATTGATTACGGCACCGGGTGGCAAGCAGCTGACAAATGCGTATGCAAAAAAGCTCACCAAACAGAGTGATGTGATTATTTTGTGTGGGCGATATGAGGGGATTGATGCCCGAGTGAAAAAGATCTTGAAAGCGGGCATGCTGGCGGATGTAAAAGTGTCAGTCGAGGAGGTCTCGACTGGCGACTATGTGCTGACGGGCGGCGAGGTGCCCGCGCTCGCCATCGTCGACGCGACCGCGCGGCAGATCCCGGGCGTCTTGGGTAAGTGTGAATCATTGGAGGAAAGCCGCGCATCCTCGCCCGAGGTCTACACCCGCCCCGAGGTGCTCGAGCATGCTGACGCCCAGGGCAAGATAAAAAAGTATCGCGTGCCAAAAGTGCTCCTCTCGGGCGACCACGCCAAGATGGACGCCTGGCGCAACCAAAAGCGAGGCAAGAGTGCGTAATCACAAAAACCCGCGAGTTTTCCACAGTTTTTATACGACAACGTTTGACGTCTGGGCAAGTGCACGGTATATTCACTTTTGGTCTAACAACCTCCCGCTACCCCTCAAGTAGGACACTCTGGACACTCGAATAATACACCGACGGGAACTGAAACCCCAAGCACTCACGCGGACGGTCGTTGAGAAAGGCGTGGCATGCTGCCAGATCTTCCTCAGTCACTGACGC
>CAIJFH010000020.1 GCA_903819895.1 Candidatus Adlerbacteria bacterium | reverse complement strand
TGCGTGTACGTTTTCATACAAAATGGTTTTGCCACTAATGCATCCATTCTGTCCTACTTCAAAGGTAACTGGGTGTCATAGCGACCGAGCGAAAGAATATTCTGCTCGCTGTCGCGGTTATGGCGGCGGTCGAGGGTATTGGGCTGGGTTTCCCTCTACTGTTTCGTGCATTGGTAGATCAGCTACCGTCGGTCATTGTGCATGGTATCACTGGTGGGATATTCGCGATTGTTGTCGCCATGTTTGTGGCACGAGTCGTGATGCTTCTGTTGCGTCGGTTTATACAAGAGCCACTCTTCTTGCGTGCGCACATCCGGTTGGAAAATCTCTGGCCAACGCAAGCGCACGAAAAGCTGCTCGCGCTGTCGCTGCGGTATCACGAACGCGAGAACACGGGGAGTAAAATCGCCAAAGTAATCAAGGGTGTCGAGAAACTTGTCAGCATGTTGGATGATGGGTTCTACACACTCCTGCCGGCGTTGCTGTACACCTTGTTTAATCTCGTTGTCATGTTCGTGTTGGATTGGCGACTTGGACTTCTGTTCTTCCTGCCACTCATTCCCGTGGTATGGATCAATCTCAAAAGTCACGAACGCTTCTATGCCGACTGGGTTCGCTGGGAGGAGTTGAAGGAGCAATCCGTCGGACGATTTTGCCAGTCGATACTCAACGTACGGACGGTACAATCGTTTGTACGTGAGAGGGCAGAAGCATCGTCACATCGGGACTTGCGTGAAGCAATGCGCGTGCTCGACACGAACATCTGCCTGCGGCTGCAACGGTATCACTTCGCGATGGAGATGGTGTATGGCTTGTCATTCATCAGTACCATTGTGGTCGGGATGTACTTTGTCTATCTTGGATGGAGTACGGTCGGCACGGTGTCGTACCTGTTTATCACCGGCTATGCGACACTGCAAAGTGTGTGGAGCATGATTCAGGTCTACACGCGCATTCTCCGCGACTTGGTCGCGGCAGAGCGTTTGTATACGCTCCTCAACGAAGATGTCGATGTTGCAAACGAGGCGCCCGGCGTGATGCTTGGGGAGGGGAGCGGAGCAATCACACTGGGTGATGTGTCTGTTATCTACCCCAGCAAGACGCAACCCGCGCTCGACTCGCTGTCGCTTACTATCCACCCCGGCGAGATGCTTGCCTTGGTGGGGCGCAGTGGCTCGGGCAAGAGTACGCTCGCGAATGTGCTTGCGCGCGTGTACGACCCGACCAATGGCACTGTTGCGATTAACGGAGTCGATGCGCGTACCGTTGATCGTGGTTGGTATCGTCAACGCTTTGCGTTCGTGCCACAGGATGTTGATCTCTTCGACGGCACAATTCGCTACAACATCACCTACGCCTACCCTGATGCAAGTGACGAGTTAGTGGGGCGAGCGGTCGAGGCAGCATGCTTGGATACGCTTGTGTCCGACTTTGCGCGCTGCCCCGACGGGCTTAGTACGCAGGTTGGAGAGCGTGGCGTAAAACTCTCTGGTGGCGAGAAACAGCGCGTGGGCATTGCTCGCGCGTATGTGGCGCTTTTGGCGGGTGCGCGGGTGCTTGTGCTCGACGAAGCGACCGCGAGCTTGGACTCGGTGTCCGAGCGCGTGGTGCAGGGCTTTATCGAGCGGCTGCGTGCCGAGGCGAAGGACCTGACCATCGTCGCGATTGCGCATCGGCTCTCGACTATCTATAAGGCCGACCGAATCCATGTGCTTTCGGGTGGTCGCATTGCCGAGGACGGCACGCACGAGCAACTGCTGCGACGCAACGGGCTCTACGCAGAGCTTGTGGCGCTACAGCAAATGGGCGAGCTGCGCGAGTAGTTCTTGCCTAAAAAAACAAAAACAAAAAACTCGAGACCCTGGCCATGTGCCCGGGTCTCTTTTTTGTGTTGTGCCTACGCTCGACTCGTATGCGCTACCGCTCCAATATTCTTGGTGGGTCGGATCACGATGAATCGCTTTTTCCATCCTTTTTGGAAGTTAGCGATAGAGATTGTCTTGTTGCCCGTCTTGGCTGCCGGGTCGTTGTAGTACACAACTCCATCTTTAATGGCATTGATAACCACGAGGTGCGGTATCGTGCTTGCTGGGTCAAACTTATAGTGGATCGAGGCGATGACCGGCCCGCCTTGCACGTACGCAGTAAACTCGGCGAGTGCATTTTTGTTGCTCATGCCTGCGAGGTCGTAGCTTGATCCGCTCAGGCCGTAGTTGTTTGCCAACTCAATCAACCCCTTGTATGTCCAGCCAGCACTCTGCAGATATGCGCCCGCGGCAATGCCTTGGTTGAGCAGTGTGTCCACCGAAACTGTGGAGGTGTAGTAGTCGATGATCATTGCCAAACTCGTTACACCACAACCAACCTTTTGCCACGTGGTGGAGGTGATGTCGGCGAATTGCGAATAAAATGGTACGACCGGGACCGTGGTGCTCGCAGCGACGGTTGTGGGCATGCTCTGCGATGGTGGCGATGTTTTTGCCTGCGCTTGTACTGATAGTGGTAGGAGTGCGATGATAAGTATGATGAAGAATTGCATCTATACAGTGTTCCACAGTTGGACACGGTTGGTAATGTACTCCACACACATTTCATGGTGTAACTAAAACCCACACCAAGTGATGTGTGCATCTGTCTGCGCGCATGTCTCTACCTTTGCACCGTGACGGGGACACCAACCTCGGCCCAGTGGTATAATTTTTTTGCATTCTGTGGCGAGAGGTTTACACACCCATGCGACCATGGCTCGCCAAAGTGGTCGTGCCAGTATGCGCCGTGGATGACTGCGCCATCTTGGGTAAAGTAGAGGTCCCACGGGACGCCGGGCAGGTCGTACACTTGGTCGCTCACACCAGGCAGCGGCCCTTGCATATATCGAGCGGGCGTCTTTTTAAAAATACGGAATGTCCCGTGTGGTGTGGGTGTAAACTCGAGCCCCGTCGAGATCGGCTCTTGCATAAACAGCACATCACCATCGTATGCGTAGAGCATCTCCTGTGATACGTCGACGACGATGCGCTTAGTGGTCGAGGCGTTCTCTCCAGGAGTGAGTAATTGATCGCCTGGGTCGAGGAATGTCTGTACCATGTCAGCAGAGACATACATCCCGCCCTGTACTCGCTCGGGGTATTGGAGTGCCGCGGCGAATTTTATTTTGTACCAGTCGCCGCCATCCACGGTGACCGTGCTTCCGACCAAGAGCACCACGCCAGTGCGCAGTCGAGCAACCACGGGGTACTGCACACCGGGGCCCGAGCGCATATTCACACAGTCGCCGATATAGTACGGCCCGCAGCTGTCTACTACTTCGATGTATTTGAATTGTGGTACGACAGCAGCTGGGGTAGTGGTCGCAGTCGATGGTGTGGTGGTTGAACGAAAAAAAGTAATTCGAGCTGGTGAGTAACATACCCAGTATCCGACACCGAGCGCGCTAAACAAAATCACCACGGCGATGACGCCTCGCACACTGGTCAGTTTGCGTACGTATTGCACAGCAAGAGGGACAACAAGAGGAGTGAGTACCTGCTCCAATAATACAATGTATGATACATGATGTCAAACTCGCTTGGTTTTTTTGCGATTGTAGGGTATTGTGTGGGCTATTGCAGTGGTAGCTCAACTGGTTAGAGCACCCGCCTGTCACGCGGGAGGTTGCGGGTTCAAGTCCCGTCCGCTGCGCCGAGTTTTTGGTCGACAATAACACTTGTCTGGTACAGAGATGAGACGTTAGGGCTTGTGATATAATTTTGTTATGCGTATGCATCAAAAAGGATCTGCCGCCTCTCTCTTGCTGGTAATCGCCACCCTTTTGATTATCGGGGGTTGCGCATACTGGTATATTCAAATAAGAACTCCTATTTCAACACCGCAGATTAATACAACATCGAATACTCAATCGGCAACACCGCAAACATATACACCCTTGTTTGCCCAAGATGATGGCCCTGGTAGCCCGGATTGTTACTATGTCAGTAATAATCAAGTGTATGTGTTACCACCTAATACTACTAAAAACTATACACTCGTGAATGGGGCAGATGTGGTGAGTTTCAAAGACCAGTCAATTTTTGGTCTATGCTTCGGGACAGATAAAAATCACACATATAGAGACGACCAGATTCTAGAGGGGTACAATCCGTCATCGTTTAAAATCCTTTGGTATGCGAAAGTTGGAACCATCGGTGCTCGTTCCTTGTTTATTCAGCGAGACGCGTCTTCTGTTGGGGTGTTTTCTTTTAGTGATGATAGTGATAGTGCGTTTGTAAGTGAGTCGACTATTCCTAATAGTGACCCGCAATCCTTCAAAGAATTGGATGGCGCATTTGATTTTGCCCCTTGGGCAAAGGATAAAGACAATGTCTATTGTCAGGGCGGCGTGGTGTCAGGAGCGGATCCTTCGAGTGTTATATATAGCAATCAGGGTGTAAGAATATCGGTTCTCATCAATGGTGTAAGAAAGACGATAAATCAGGCCTGCAATATCTCAAGTTAAGTGTTGCCATACTAACCGCATGTTTTTTATCCCAGTTCTAGTGTCGTCTACGAGGTCGCGCCGTTGTCAAAACTGATGATAGTATGTGGGAATGGATGTAGTGAGCGGGGTGGTAGATAAATGGCATCAGTTTAGTTTCCTGCTTGGTGGGGCAATATTTGTGGCGTATGTCTTTGTAGATGGTTGTTGGGCATACTACACTTTGTCGATAGAAAAGAGGAAGCCCGTGAGCGCAGCAACGGTTGGGTCGCTCACGTATTTTCTGCTTGCAATTGGGATTGTGAACTACGTCCAAAATTATTTGTACCTTATCCCGCTCGCGCTTGGGTCATGGGTGGGGACGTATCTAGTGGTCACACATGATATGCGGGGCATTCGAGGGGTGCGTAACAAATTGTGATGCGGATATATCTTTTTGAGTTATAAACACCCGCGCGATATGCGGCAGTTGCGTATAATTTCGTGCTATACTTTTTGCATGCCATCACTCTCGCTCGGCGTTGGGGTCGTGGGGCTGCTGCTCCTGTTTGCCTCGTTTGGGCTATTTAGCTTTGCGATTGTTGCGGGGATTGTGCTCGCGATTTTTGGCATCTTTTTTGGGTTGTCGGGCTTTCGTAAAAAGCGCGAGCAGCACCAGCGCGCGCTCGCAGGGCTTGGGGTCAATGGTGCAGTGTTGCTGCTATGCCTGTCGGCGCTCGCGCTCCACCTGGTCTCGCTCCCACAGCCGTTATAACCATTACACATCTAATACTACGTATATATAAGGTATGCCACAGAATATAGACACAATCGTATCCGCATTTGCACCAACGTCGGTGCTCGCCGCTGCTGCCGAGGCGACCTCCTACGGGTCGCACATCGCCACTCAACCTGATCCATCGTTCGCGACAATCGCCGCGGTCCTTGTGACGCTCGCAGGCGTGTTGCTGTTTGTCGTCTCTGTCACCCTGCTGATTTTGGCGTCAGTGTGGCGCGTGTTTGAGAAGGCGGGTCTCCCCGGGTGGGCAGCACTGATACCGTTTTACAACACGGTTAAGGTGCTCGAGATTACTAACCGCCCGTTGTGGTGGGTGTTGCTGACGTTTGTCCCGGTGGTGAATATTGTTGTTAGTGTGGCGATGGTCTATCGGCTCGCGCTCGTGTTTGGTCGCGGCGCGTGGTTTACGGTCGGGTTGGTTGTCTTGCCGTTTATCTTTCTCCCCATCCTTGCCTTTGGCAAATCGAAGTATGAAAATCATTTGCCGCATGCCAAGCCGATGACCGACGCGACCAAGTGGGCGCTTATCGCGCTGGTGGTCGCGCTTGCAACGTGGCGGCCGTTCTTCCCTCCGGTGCACAACGATATTGTCGTCAACGATACTTCGGATGCTGCATCCGCCTCGGTGGGTTCGGACCATTCGCTCCCGCTGGTGCCGCCAACGCCAACCGATCTGCCCGCAACCGCCACCCCAGCCGGCGCTCCTCGAGGGCGGTAATTCGGCCACTTTAATAATCGCGCGTCTCGTGCTACTATCTGCCATGCGGCCAATACTCTTGGCTGCATGGTTTTTAGCTCCGTTCAAGTAGATATAAGCCGTTGTAGCTCAGCTGGTAGAGCAGCTCCATGGTAAGGAGCAGGTCGTCGGTTCAATCCCGACCAACGGCTCACGATTCGTGAGCGAGTCGTAGCGTGTGCGCGCTCTGCTTCGCCAAAGCTGCGCAGGACAGGCCAGAGTAGCTCAGTTGGTAGAGCATCTCACTCGTAACGAGAAGGTCGCCGGTTCAATCCCGGCCTCTGGCTCCAATGTCGTCTCCCGAAGACATCCAAAAGCGAATAGCAGAGATTGAAACCGCGATGCAGGACGCGGAGTTTTGGAGTGACAAAGGGAGGGCGCAGGGAATGGTCAAGGAGTTGCAGGAGTTGAAGGCGCAGGTGGAGAGTGGTGGCGACCCGTATGTGCGGGGGAATGCGATTATCACGATTGTCGCAGGCGCAGGTGGGGACGACGCGGAGGACTTTGCGCATATGCTCTTGGAGATGTATCGCAAATATAGCGAGAGTCGCGGCTGGGGGATGCGGCAGCTGCATGCAAACGAGAACGACCACGGTGGCTACCGCAATGTCTCGGTCGAGATTGAGGGGAAGGGTGTATATGGTGTACTCAAGAATGAGTATGGTGTACATCGGCTGGTGCGCATATCGCCGTTTAATGCGTCAAAAAAGCGACAGACATCATTTGTATTAGTCGAGGTCCTGCCCGTGATAGACAAAGTGTCGCAGACAGAGATCCCCGAAAGTGATTTGGAGATTAGCTACGCGCGCTCCAGTGGCCCCGGCGGGCAGAACGTCAACAAGCGCGAGACCGCAGTGCGCATCGTGCATACGCCAACCGGGCTGTCGGCGCATGTTGATGGCGAGCGCACGCAAGGTGCCAACAAAGAGAAAGCGCTAGCGATTTTGCGCGCCAAAATTTTGCGGCAGATGGAAGCAGAGCGCAAAGAGACCGTCGCCGACCTCTCGACTAACGCGAGCAAGATCGAGTGGGGCAGCCAGATTCGTTCCTATGTGTTGCATCCCTACAAGTTGGTGAAGGATCATCGCAGCGGGGTCGAAGTGCACGACGCCGAGCGGGTGCTCGAGGGCGACCTGTCGGCGTTTGTGGGTGTGTAGCGCGCCTCAGTTTATTTTTTTGATTGCACGTGTGGGGATAAGTAGCACCTCTACTGATATTTCGTGCTCTAATGTACGGTATATGGGTACGACACCGCTGCGTCTTTTTCGATATATCAGTGTTGCTGCGTTGTTGGTGGTGGGTGGTGTGGTGCATGCGCAAACAACATCAGTTGCTGCGCCGACACACGTGTCACGAACGCCCATTACTCCGCTACGTAGCAGTTCAGGAGCAGTAGGGGTGGTGGGTGCGCCGGTGGTGTTGGCAACCGTTAATATCCAAAACGCACGCGTCGTCTCGCAAGCCGACCACACGCTCAGTATCTCATTTGATATTAGCAATCGCACGGGTGTCCAGCCCAGCGTGCGCTACAGTGTCCAGTTGGTGGGCGTGGGGACCAGCACTACACATGTTGTGTTTGCCGACGAATACGTCTTCCCCGACACCGTGTCGCTCGATGAGCACACCAGTGTACATAAAGATATTGTGTATACAGCGCCGCGCGGTCTCATGGGGCGTTTCGAGGTCTATATCCAGGCCGAGAGTGATACGGGCTTTCCTCTGGCAACCGCGGACGCTGGCCGGGCAACGTTTGCAACCGCGGTGAGCGGCGTTGGTATTGCAGCAAATACGTGCTATCTCACCGTGCAGGGCGAGAAGGGTTCGCCCAAGTATACGCTCCAACAAGGGGTAGATATCGCCAGCACCGAGCAGCTCTTGTTGCACTGCAGTGCGACCAACTACTCGGGTGCCTCTGTCGCACTCACGCCACAGTATGAGACACGTTACCGCTCGGTGTATGGCGACTCGGTTGCACAAACTGGTGGCGATGCGTCGCCCATAGTACTTGCGCCACACGAGACAAAACAATTCTCACTCGTGCTGCCCAAAGCGTCCGAGCCGCAGGCATACGACGTACTCTTTTCGCTGGTCTCGGGCAATAGCACCTCGAACACCATTGCAGTGCTCTACGTGTTGCAAGGGTCAAGCGCGACAATCCAAAATATTGGTCTCGATAAGTCAGGATATCCGTCGGGCGACACTGCGGTTGTGTCATTTTTCTGGTCGCCGTCGGCAGATGGGTCGCCACACTCGCGGCTGGGCACCTCGTCGCCCTCGGCAACAACTGCAGTAATCACACTCCAAAGCGGCACGACGGTGTGTGCTACCCCAGTGACACAGCCGCTCACCAAAAACCCGCTCGTGCGCGCGTCGCTACCTGTGCTTGCTGCATGCGCCAACCCGCAGGTAACTATCAAGTTGCTCGCCGATGATGGCACGGTGCTTGCTGCTGGTGGTCTCATGCGGACCAGTGCTACAGGCAACGGGTTATTGTTGGTAGAGATTGTGGGCGCACTTGTCTTGCTGCTTATCATGGGTGGCGCACTGGTGAGCGTCAAACGCCGAGCAGATAAAAAATAATCATGAATACGAGAATCAACCTACTATCTTTCCGATCCTGCGTAGCGCTGTTTGTGCTGATGCTCGCTGCGACGTTTGTCCAACCATCGGTTGTCAAAGCAGACACATTTTGTCCTGCTACTGCCGAGGGGTACGCTCCGAGTATTTGCTACACTGTTAACCTTGATAAGTCGTCTTACGTCTCGGGTCAGCCCATCACTGTGACGGGATATCTGCAAGAGTACATATATTCGACCATATACGGCACACCGCCATCAGCACTCTTTTTCTCTATCCCCGGCACACCGACCGATGTGACGCTCGAAAGTGTACAGCATGCGTCAGATAATGTGGTCTGCTGCGTCAACCCTCCTGCGGATGTTGCATTGCCTGCAGCATCTATACCGGCGCCAACTACTGCGGGGAATTACACCGCACTGTTTTCGGATTTCGACACTGCGCAGATAAAGCCAGCTGATTATGCAACATACGACATCTTTCCTGACGACTCATATTCAATCCCTTTTAGTGTGACTGCACCTCCTACTCCGGTTGCCCCCGCTGCCCCTGCCAACGCGAGTGCCTCGTGCGACCCGGCGAGCCATACAGCATCTTTCTCTTGGTTGCCATCCGCGGGTGCCGACTCCTACGAGTTGAGTGTGCGAGATACTACCTCTGCGGCGTGGACGCCGCATCTGCCCTGGAATAATTGTTACGCGTCTGGCGGGGAGGTGTGGTGCGGTGGACTCTCGGCAACGTCACAGACACTCACGGGTTTGTATGGCTCATACAACTGGGAGGTGAGCGCGTGCACCAGTGGCGTTTGTAGCACGCCCGTACAAGGTAGTGTTGTGAGTTGTACTGCGCCACCCAGTACCGCAGTTGCGGCACCGACCAACCTTGCTGGTTCCTGCTCGGCAAACGGCCTATCCGGCACCCTGTCGTGGGATCCAGTCGCAAGCGCGACTGGCTACTTAGCATGGATCGCTGCGCCGACCGCGATTGACTGCTCCACCATCGGTGGGAGTTGGACACAAAATGGGAGCACGATGTGTACGCGGATACTCGCGGGAACGCTCATCAATAGTTTGAATTTGATCCAAGGAACTACCTACCAATGGGGGGTGTACGCTGCAGGCACTGGCGGCGCAAGTCCTGATGCGGTTGGGGCCAACTTTACCTGTGCACCTACTGCGCCTGCTGGATTGTCAAACACTTGCTCGGCAGATGGGACGAGCGCGACGCTCTCGTGGCAGCCGCCCGCTGGGGCTACCACCTATTCCGCATTTGTCTCAATCATCAACGGTGCATGCCCAATAGGTTGGACAAAGGATGCGTACTGGTGCCACAGCCCATCGGTGAGCGACCCATCGGTATCTGCTAACGTGGTGCCTGGAGCGTCGTACTCGTGGGGAGTATCAGCGGGGAATAGTGGTGGCTGGAGTAGCAGCGTCAACGCATCGTCTCCATTCTCGTGCTCGGGTGTCGCGCCAAATGTCACCCTGACCGCGTCACCTGCGAGCATCTTTAGTGGTCAATCATCAACCTTGGTGTGGGGGAGCACCAACGCCACGAGCTGTGTGGGAAGTAATTTTAGTACCGGAGGAGCAACCAGTGGCTCGTTGTCCGTGTCGCCAACAGCAACGACAACCTACACCGCAACCTGCACCGGTGTGGGTGGGTCGGGGACTGCAAGTGCGACGGTTGGTGTAACGCCCTCGGTCTCTGGCGCCTGTGGTACTGCGATAAGTACCCCCGCATCAGCTGCGCCAAGTAGCAACCTCTGTAACTCTGGTACGCCAACAATTGTTGTCTCGGGTGCAAGTACGTGGACATGGAGCTGCACCGGCACTGGTACAGGCACAACGGCGTCGTGCTCGGTCGGCAAGATTTGTGCAACTGCGGGCAACGCATGTACCGCAACAAATAGCTGCACAAGTGTCATCAACCCGGGTACGATACAAAATGATTGCTCGTGCAACGCGCTCGTTCCATCCGAGGCGTTGTGTACGTCGCCAACGGTCGGCTCTGTTTCGGTGACATGCGATGGGACCGGTACGAGCCCGACACTCTCGTGGAGCCCCGTGGCAAACGCGACCTATGCGCTCAAACTCACCGACTCTGCAGGAGTGGTGTCCAACTATACAGCAACCAGCATACCCACCACGTTGACTGGTTTGGTGGCGGGGATGTCCTATGGTGTCAAAGTGACGCCGACGGTCGCTGGTGTGGCAGGTCAGACCTCATCCACCTCGTTTGCGTGTGCGGCACCCGTGTGTCCACAAGGTACCGTGGGCACCTATCCCAACTGTGTGACACCGCCACCAACCTGCCCGCAAGGCACTACAGGGACGTACCCTAACTGTGTCACCACCCCGACGTACCCCAACCTTACTGCAGGCAAAGTGTCACCTAAAATAGCGATTGCCGGTGACGCGACGAGCTTCTCTGCATATGTGGAAAATATCGGCAGCGCAGCAACACCAAGCGGGGTCGCGTTTACTAACTTCTTCCAGACCGCCACCGGGCTTGATGCAAGTGGTGATGGTGTTGGAGTCATTGATATTCCGTACACACAAACCTACCCTGCAACACTGCAGAACCTTGGTGCGAGCGGTTCTGCAAAAGTGTCGGTGAGTAACCCGTTTGGGGTCGGTACGGCGTCGGGCACCTACTATATGCGCCTCTGTGCAAACAAAACAGACGCCGGCACCTTTAGTGCGGTGAGCAACGAATCATCCAACACCGACAACTGTGGTAATTGGACTGGTATCACGCTGTGCGCCTCGGGTCAGGTCATTGCGGGCGGTGTGTGTACCACGCCGGTGGTGTGTAGTGGTGGGCAAGTGATCGACGCGAGCGGCAACTGCTCGTGCCCCGGTGGCCAGGTCCTCGTGGGCGGCACCTGCACCGTGTGTGCACAGATACCAGATACCGACTGCGTGAAGTCAAACTCGTGTGGCAATTCTCAAACCTTTGGCAAGTATCGCTGTGATGGTAGTTGTACGGCTCCAGCACCAGACGAGTCGCTCTGTATACCTAAGGCGCAGTTGACGCTCACTGCTTCGCCATCGATGGTGAACAAGTATCAAACAACCACGCTCAACTGGTCGGCAACCAACGTCACCAGCTGCACGCTCTCGGGCCCTGCTGGCCAGCTTGCAAAAAAGAATGCCAACGCCGCACACACCATTGTTGCGCAAAGCACCGTGTCCCCGATAATCGTGGCGAGCTCTGCCTTTACGCTCTCCTGTGTCGACCTCAGTGGCGTGACACAGTCGCAGGGAGTGAGCGTCAACCTTATCCCGTCATACATCGAGCAATAAGCTTGGCGATGCTGCACATCCGTACTACACTAGGGAAGTGATTTCTGCATGATATATTACGACCGCGTCAGCAAAATATACGCCGATAACTCTGTTGCCCTCGAGGATGTGAGCTTTTCGGTCGAACCCGGTGAGTTTATCTCCATTGTGGGGCACTCGGGTGCAGGCAAGACAACCCTGGTCAAGATGCTGCTCGCCGAGGAGCACCCCACCACCGGCGCTGTCTTTTTTGAGTCGGTCAATGTACACGAAGTGCCGCTGAGCAGGATCAACCACCTGCGCCGCAAGATCGGCACTGTCTTTCAGGACTTCCGACTCTTGCCACAAAAGACCGCGTACGAAAACATTGCCTTTGCGATGGAGGCAGCGGGGCGTGACGAGGCAGAGATCCGCTCCGACGTCCCGCATGTGCTCGAGCTGGTCGACTTATCCGACAAGGCAAACAATTTCCCTGACGAGCTGTCGGGTGGCGAGCAGCAGCGGGTTGCTATTGCGCGTGCGATTGTCAACCAGCCCGATGTCATTGTGGCTGACGAGCCCACCGGCAACCTCGACCCGGTCAACACGTTTGAGATTATCCAAATCCTCAAGAAGATTAACGACCTCGGCACTACCATCATTCTCACCACACACAACAAAGGGGTTATCGACGCACTGCGCAAGCGTGTGATCACCATGGACCGCGGCCGCGTTGTCCGCGACGACCGCGAAGGGAAGTATATTTTGTAGTAGTGCTGTTTGCGCACATTGCCCCCGAGGCGCTCGCGCGGTAGTATAGACAGGTACATGACATGGGTAACGGTTAAACGGATTGTGCGCACCGGGTTTCTCGATTTTTGGAGAAACGGCTTTGTGTCCCTCGCATCAATCCTGGTGATGACCGTCACGCTCTTTGTGGTTGGCACCACCATCTTTGCTGGGGTGATTCTTGGCACGACGCTCAGCGACCTGCGCGACAAAGCAGACATGAGCGTGCGCTTTACGCCCGACGCGCCTGAGGAGCAGATTCTCGCGCTGCAAAAGTCGGTGAGCGCACTGCCCGAGGTTGCCTCGACGCAGTATGTCTCGGCTGATGACACGCTCGCTGCGTTTCAGACGAGACACCAAGACAATCAACTCATTTTGCAAGCGCTCGGCGAGCTCGGCACTAACCCCTTGGGAGCGGTGCTCGACATTAAAGCAAAAGATATTTCGCAGTACGACTCAATCGCGACGTTTCTCAAGCAGCAGCAAGCACTTTCGACCACGGGGCAGGTCAACATTATAGACAGCGTCAACTATTTTGATGCGCAGCACCGCGAGGCGCTCGCTCGTCTCGAGCAGGTGACCAACTCGGCACAGCGTCTCGGGCTCATCATCATCTGCATTCTCATTTTTACGACCATCGCCATCTCTTTTAGTACGCTGCGTTTGGCGATCTACACCTCGCGCGAGGAGATCCACGTGATGCGCTTGGTGGGTGCGGGGCGCTTTTACATTCGCGCGCCGTTTATGGTCGAGGGCGTGCTCTATGGTCTGGTCGCCGGTGTCATCACATTGTTGTTGTTTTACCCACTGACCTACTGGCTTGGTCGCTCGACTGCCGATTTTTTTGGCGGAATCAATGTCTTTTCCTACTATCTGTCGCACTTCCTCCTTTTCTTCGGCGCGATTATCGGCACTGGTGTCGTGCTCGGAGCGGTCGCAAGTTTTTTGGCGGTGCGGCGCTATTTAAAAATCTAACGGAGGATACATGGCAAGTCCGAAATACATCTTTGTGGTTGGTGGGGTGATGTCTGGTATCGGCAAAGGAGTCGCAACGTCCTCAATCGGACGTATTTTAAAATCAAAAGGATTCACCGTGACGGCGATCAAGATCGACCCGTACATCAACGTCGATGCGGGCACGATGAACCCGACCGAGCACGGCGAGGTGTTTGTGCTCGAGGATGGCTACGAGACCGATCAAGACATGGGCAATTACGAACGCTTTTTGGATGTCACTTTGCCGTCGATCAACTACATGACGACCGGTCGTGTCTACCAAGAGGTGATCCGCCGCGAGCGCAATTTGGAGTATGGTGGCAAAAACGTCGAGGTGGTGCCCGATATTCCGCTCGAGGTGTTGCGCCGCATCAGCGAGGCACAAAAGCGCGAGAGCGCCGAGATCACGCTCATCGAGGTGGGCGGCACCATCGGTGAGTATCAAAACATCATCTTTCTTGAAGCGGCACGCATGCTCAAGCAAAAGTATCCGCGCGACGTGGCAGTGGTGATGCTCTCCTACGTGCCGATCCCGGGCAACATCGGCGAGATGAAAACCAAGCCAACCCAGTACGCAGCGCGCTCGCTCAACGGTGTGGGGCTCCAGGCCGACGTCATCCTTGCGCGCGCGACGGTGCCCTTGGACGCGAAGCGAAAGGAGAAGATTGCAATCTTTTGCAACATTTTGCCCGAGCGTGTGATCTCGGCACCCGACGTGAGTAGTATCTACGAAGTGCCGCTCAACTATGAGAAGGATGGCATGGGAGATATTTTGTGCGATGTGCTCGGCCTCGATCGCCGGCCAACCGACCTCAGTGCGTGGGAGCACTTTGTCGAGAAGTCGCACAACGGTGGCGAGACGCTCCCCATTGCTGTGGTGGGGAAGTACTTCGAGTCGGGCGAGTTCGTCTTGGCCGACTCGTACATCTCGGTCTTGGAGTCGCTCAAACATGCGGCATACGCCAACGACGTAAAATTAAAAATCTCCTATCTCGATTCTGAAGTGTACGAAAAAGATCCAAGTAAATTGGAGGACTTGGCGCAGTATCGCGGCATCTTGGTGCCCGGCGGCTTTGGTACTCGTGGCGTCGAGGGGATTATCGCTGCAATCCGTTTTGCCCGCGAGCGCAAGATCCCGTACTTTGGTTTGTGCTACGGAATGCAGTTGGCGGTTATCGAGCATGCACGCAACTGTGCGGGGCTCGCGGGTGCCAACACGGTTGAGATCAGCAAAGATGCGCCACATCCGGTCATTGACGTGTTGCCCGACCAAGTCGAGCGGCTCACCAAGCAGGACTACGGCGGCACGATGCGGCTGGGCAAATATGGCTGCGTGTTGACCGAGGGGACTGTTGCACACGCGGCGTATGGTATCGAAAAAATATCGGAGCGCCATCGCCACCGCTACGAGGTAAACCCCGAGTACATTGCGCGGCTGGAGCAAAGTGGTCTCGTATTCTCGGGCAAGTCGCCTTCGGGAGTGTTGATGGAGATCGCCGAGCTACCCACGTCGGTGCATCCGTTTTTCCTCGGCACACAATTTCACCCCGAGTTCCAGTCCCGCCCACTGTCACCGCATCCGCTGTTTGTAGCGTTTATCAAAGCAGTAGCGCAGCACCATGTATAGGCGAGGGGCATATGTATTCGCGGTGCTCTTGGTTGGTGTGTGTATCGGTTGGGTTGCGGGTATGTATGGTCCGTGGGCACATCAAGATGTTGTAGAGAATCGTGGCGCGGTGTTGCGTCAAAGCAGTACCGACTACACGTACATCAGCCCTTTGCTTGCCTGTGATATCGGCACGGAGGAGTCCTTTCCCGAGTTGGCGCCCATCAAAGCGTCGGTCGAGCAGGTTATTGCTGCCGCAACGCAGGATGGCAGCGTGAGCGATGTGTCCGTGTATGTGCGTGCGCTCAAGAGTGCGCGCTGGTTTGAGATAGACGGGCAGACAACCTATGCGCCGGCCAGTTTGCTCAAGGTGTTTATCATGATGGCCTACTACAAAGAGGATGACGACCGCGGCAACGGCAGTGTGTTGGGGCGCAGTATTGTCTTTGAGGGTTCAGCAAATCCACAGCAGGATATGCCGGGCGAGGTAATCCCGCATTTGGTCGCGGGGCAGCACTACACGGTCGCACAGGTCATCGACCAGATGATTATCTACTCGGACAACGACGCGATGACGACGCTCGTGGACAATTTTGACTCACAAACCCTGCAAGAGTTTAAGAATATTTTTTCTGATCTCGATATCCCATCGCCACTGACACAGACCGAGGACGCGATGAACTTTATGCCCGTCGACAGCTATGCGATGGTATTTCGCATTCTCTTTTCCGCAACCTACTTGTCACGACAATACTCCAACGAGGCGCTGGCGCTGCTGGCGCGAGCGCACTATGCAGACGGTATTGTGGCGGGTGTGCCCAGCGGCACCATGGTGGCGCACAAGTTTGGGGTGCGCAGTATCCCCGCCAGCCAAAATGGTGGCGTAGCAGGCGCCGAGCTGCACGACTGCGGCATTGTCTACTACCCCAAGCATCCGTACCTCTTGTGCGTGATGACACGTGGTACCAGTGTTGCTGCGCTCGAGCAGACACTCCAACAGGTTTCAAAGACCACCTACCAAGGGCTCAGCACCTTCTTTGCGACGGCTGCGTCATCAACACCCTCCACTATTGGCCCCGTTGCTCGGCCGCGCTAGGGTGCTAGGTCATACTTTCATCCATCTTTCATGAACATTCCGCTAGGGTATGGGCATGGAAGCCATACAACACAAGGATAAGAAAAAGGTTATCGCGCTGATCCCCTGTTTTAATGAAGAAGAAGGAATTGCTGCCGTGCTCGAGGGCTTTCCCCGAGAGCAACTTGCGGCACACGGTTTTGTACTCGACGTCATTGTCATCGACAACAACTCGACCGACAACACGGCTGCCGTTGCGCGTGCTGGTGGCGCTACCGTTATCCACGAGCAGAAGAAGGGGAAGGGAAATGCGATGCGTCGCGGGTTTTATGCGATCCCCGACGATGCGGCGTATGTGGTCATGCTCGATGGCGACAACACGTACCGCCCGCAGGAGATGCTCCGCTTGCTCGAGTTGCTCGACTCGGGTTTTTGCAGTGTAGCAATCGGCTCGCGGCTCGCGGGGAGGATCAGTGCTGGTTCGATGCCGTTTACGAATCGTCTTGGCAATTGGATCTTTTCGCACCTCGTGCGTGCGGTCTACCGGGTCAATGTGACCGACGTGCTCACGGGCTACTTTGCCTGGACCCGCGAAGCGATCGAGCGCTTGCGTCCACATCTGCAGTCGGAGGGTTTTGCGATCGAGATGGAGATGGTAACCAAGATGGCGCGGCTTGGCGAGTCGATGTACTGCGTGCCCATCTCCTACCTCGCGCGCGAGGGCGAGAGTCACTTGCGGCCATTCTATGATGGTGCGCGTATCTTGCGTATGTGTCTCAAAAATGTGGCATGGCGGCCGCCAACTCCCAAGCCGCAGCGCATCGCTTTTGTGACCGACTCGGTGATGCCGTATTTTATCGGCGGCAAGGAGCGCCGTTTGTATGAGTTGACTCGTCGTCTCGCGCTGCGTGGCAAGGACGTGCATGTGTACACGATGCGCTGGTGGGATGGGCCGCGTGTCATGGTGCAGGAGGGTGTCACGTACCACGCGCTGTGTCGCCAGTACCCGCTGTATGTGGGGGAGCGTCGCTCAATCGTCGAGGCGTTGCTCTTTGCGCTCGCGACTTTTCGCTTGTTGTTTGAGCGGTTTGATGTGCTCGATGTTGACCATATACCACTCTTTCCGCTCTGCAGTGCGCGAGTGGTGGCATGGCTGCGCGGCAAGACCTTGTACGCCACGTGGCACGAGGTGTGGGGGCGCGACTACTGGCTTGAGTATCTGCCGGGCATCGCGGGGCATATCGGCTACCGTGTCGAGCAGCTTTCACTGTTGCTCCCCGATGTGATTATCTCGGTGTCGTCGCATACCACCGCGCGACTGGCGGCTGCAGGTGTGACACAGACGGTGCACACGATCCCGCTTGGTGCCGACTTGGCAGACATCTACACCGCCGAGCCGCATGATATGACCAGCGACGTGGTGTTTGTGGGGCGGCTACTCAAGCATAAAAATGCGCTCATGCTGGTTGAGGCAATCGCGCTGGTCAGGCGCACCTACCCCGCAATCCGCATGGTGATCATTGGCGACGGCCCCGAGCGCCCAGCCATCGAGCAGTCCATCCGCACACATACATTGGGCGACAATGTGCGATTGTTCGATCGCGTCGAGCGCAGCACCGAGCTGTATAGCGTGATGAAGTCATCCAAGATGCTCGCGCTGCCGTCGGTGCGCGAAGGGTTTGGCCTGGTGGTCATCGAAGCGCATGCGGCGGGGATCCCAGTGCTCACGACCGCACACAAAAATAATGCCGCCAAAGATCTCATCAATGTTGGCGTCAACGGTTTTTTGGTCGAGCCGACCGCAGAGGATTTGGCAGAGAAAATCCTACGCACGCTTGCGGTGGGCAAGACCATGGATACACAGCAGCATGTCTCGCCCTACGACTGGCAGGCCGTGGTGAGCAGGTTCGAGCAGGTACTGAGTGCCTAATCAACATGAACACCGTGCTCGTCACAACCAGTTGGGACGATGGACATGTGCTCGACATACGTGTCGCGCGGCTGCTCAATTACTATGGGCTGGCGGGAACATTCTATATCTCGCCGCTCGATCACGAGTTTGCGCCACCCGATCGGCTCTCCGATGAAGAGATCGCGTTTATCGCCGAGCGGTTTGAAATCGGTGCGCACACGATGACGCACACGCACCTCACCTATATGAGCGACGCGCAGGCAGAGGAGGAGATACTCTGGTCGAAGGAGTATCTCAACCGCATCGTCGACGCACCGATCCGCAGTTTTTGCTACCCCAGTGGGCGATACCGTTTGGCGCATGTCGAACTGCTCCAGCGTGCTGGGTTTACCCATGCGCGCACCGAAGAGCGGTTTGCAACATCCTCGCCCGATTTGCTGCAACTCAAGACCACGGTGCAGGCCTATCGCCACTGGTCGGATGCATGGCCGATCTTTCGCGCCGTCGGCCGCGAGGCGTTTGTCGACTGCTATCTCAACTGGGACACGCTCGCGCTCGTCTTGTTTGAGCAGGTGCTCGCGCGGGGCGGCGTCTTCCACCTGTGGGGGCACGCGCTCGAGATCGAGCAGCAAGGTGATTGGGAAAAACTCGAGCGCGTGCTGCAGTACATCAGCCACCGCTCCGACGTCACCTATGTCACCAACGGCGAGTTGCGGTAGGATGCGTGCCAGTTGTTGTGTGGGGAGGTTTCATCTCTCAACACGCACTCATTGAAATCCCACCAAGAGCTGCTACGCTGTAGACATGTACAATGCGGGTCGCATGGGGTGGTGGGTCGTCGCACTGCTTGCAGTTGTGCTCGCGGGCGGGCTCTATCTGCTGGAGCAGTCGTACACCGCGGGCGAGCCATCAACCTCTGTGGCAGCAACATCAACCAACGCGATTGCACACCCAGCACTCATCAGCGACCTGTATCCGCCCTATCCCGGTGTCGCGTGGGGTGCGTCGTCGCCAGAGCAGGTGACTATCTCAACCACTACCTACGCGGGCGCGAGCATCAGCGCGGTGGCAACCACCAGCACGATGGACCCGGGCAGCGCGTTCATGCCGTTTGACGCGTATTATGAAAAAGCGCTCACACAGCTTGGCTGGAGTGTCGACAATACTCTCGCCGCGGGCGGTCCGATGGGCGGCCAAACCGGATATCGCAAAGCGGGCGCCGTCATCCTTGCACGCTTCAGTGTTGTCTACCACACCAACCACGCCGACGCTCCGTCCGAGTGCCCCTGCGACGTCACCCTCTCGCTCTTTTCGACACGGTAGCGTTGGGAGGTGAAACCTCTCGACAAGGCAGAACTATTTCCGCGACTCTATGAGCGCCAACTTTTGGGCGCGGGGGAGACGCTTGATCGCCGCCTCTCGCTTGAGGGCGTGGCTGCGGTCGGGATGCTCCTCGGTGTAGACCACACGCAGTGCCACTTTGGCGCGGGTATACTGCGCGCCTTGGCCGCGTTGATGCTCGCCGAGTCGGCGCGCGAGGTCGGTCGTAATCCCGGTGTACAGCGACGCGTCGCCGCACTCAATCATATAGACAACATACATGGGTGGGGTAGTGGTTATCGATGCGTACACCCGGCCCAGCAGCAGGGTCGGCGCATGCCGCCCTTGAGTTTGGAAAGCCCTTTCTCAATGCGGATACTTCGCGTCTCCGCCTTCTTGCCCGAGGTGACCCAGCAGATCCACTCGTTGCGTGCCAGCGGGGTGATATCCTGCCACGCGGCAAGTGCCGCTGGTGTCGCCACGAGCGCCTCTCGAAAATCCTTCGGCATCGGGTGCACGGTGCCGCCAGCAATTTTTTCTTTGGTCATGTGTCTATGTTACCAGATGCCCGGGCCGTCGCCATCCAAGTACCACTCGCCAGCAATCAATACTAGTTTGATATGCTGACCATTTGTGATCTCGCAATCGCCGTAGGTATCCGCCCTGTCGATGAGCCGCACACATCCGCGGAACGCGTAGTATCGCTCAAACGAAGTGTGGGCGAGGCGCGTCGTATACACCTGGTATGCAACAAACATCCCACCCGCCAACAGCAGCAACAGCCCAACTCCCCAAAACATATTCCGTCTCGTCATATATTCCATACAACCGCACGCAGGTGTAAAAGTAACGTGAGAAAAAGATTCCTGACACCTTTTCCTCACCTGGAACTCTGGTACGAAGTGGGAGTAGTGTTGCTTGGGAAATAAGCATTAATTAAACGTGTGCCGGTTATCCCCACGCTTCATTGACAATTCAGTGGAACTGTATACAATAATATTATCAAGACGAAAGAGGATCCGAAAGGTCTCGTGCCTTAGGAGCCTTTTTCATTTTATGCTCGCTATATAGGTTTTTAGGTTCTCCAGATAATCGAAATATTCTGAGCCAAGCTCGTTGTACAGAGAAGAAGCAAACTTTTTGTTAGGAAAGAGTATCTTTCTAAACCGCTCTTTTTGGATCAGATACTTCACTAATTTTTTGTAGTCTCCATCTCCCGACACGAGCACAATTTTATCGAAATTTTTGTTGTCGAGCAGGTTCTTCATAATCTCAAACACAATATCCGTATCGACGTTACCTTTCTTTTCCGACTTCACTTGTCGGTGGTGTTCTTTAAACAAAAATGATAAAGCCCGCTTTTTGTATGTCTTTGTACAACTCGTCGTTCTTGTCTTGAACGTATCCCAAAACATAGTACGCCTCGGCAACATGGTATTTCTCTTTCAAATACACTCTGAACTTTGCCAGATCTACTTCCCACGCGCTGCCGCACACGCAGTCCGATAATTTTATATCCTTAAAATCTATTGCTCGTTTCTCCGAGCAATTTCTGCACTTGGTCGTACCCAAATGCAAATTTTGCGCATCAACAAAAGCAATATTTGAAAGGGTGGGTTGTCCTTTAGAAATACTATTCATATCAGTATTATATTATACCGTATATGAAAGCTCACATGTTTGCATAAAAAGATTCCTGGCACCTTTTTCCTATTTCTTCTCATATAATGAAGTATTATTCGTCCTCCCACTTCGCACTTAAAAGTATCCTCCCTATAGAATCTTTTTCAGCCGGCATCACGAGTATGGGTATCGTCTCTACTTCTCGAGCTAAGCAAATAGCAATCCTGTGATAACCACCACCAATTATTACGGAATTAGCATCCCTATCATCAACGCAAATAAAAGGCGGTGTCATCGCATTTCCTTCGACGTAGTAAAGGATAGCTCTCCCAAGCTTGGGCACGCTTCCCGTATCCCAAATTTCTTCTTTGGTGCGTCGTGAATGTGCAGCAAGCTTTGAATGGAATTCTTGAAAGCGTACGTGCCCAACGATTAAACCGTCAGGATAATTTTTCTTAAAAGTATCAGTGTCATAACCGTCGAGGGCAAATCGTCTGTTCTCTGGTGTTAAATCCCACTTCATTTCAAAGGCAGGCCATTGTTTAATTGGAAGTCGTTGATACTTTTTGGACGCCTCATATATCCTCGTGTTCTCATTCTGTTGTTCTACTGTCATTCCTATTACCGAAGCCATAATCCGATTTCGCTCATTTTTAGGCAGCTTTTTCAAAAAATTCACGATGTCATCCATTCTGTGTTCCATGACTCAAATAGGTCAAGTGTCTCAGTCACCTGACTTAGTATATGACTGCTGCGAGACTAGGATTCGAACCTAGATAAACAGATTCAGAGTCTGTTGTCCTACCATTAGACGATCTCGCAATGTTACATCGGTGTGTCTGGCGTCAGACAGGGGAGGAGCCCGCGATGTGGGAGTAACAATACCTAAAAAGTGCCAAAATCTCAAGGCCGGGCGCGGTATTGACGCTAGGTGTTTCTTGCGTTACTGTAGGCGCAGCACGAACAACCTCCCGCTACCCCTCAAGTAGGACACTCTGGACACTCGAATAATACACCGACGGGAACTGAAACCCCAAGCACTCACGCGGACGGTCGTTGAGAAAGGCGTGGCATGCTGCCAGATCTTCCTCAGTCACTGACGC
>CAIJFH010000019.1 GCA_903819895.1 Candidatus Adlerbacteria bacterium | reverse complement strand
TGAGTGCTTGGGGTTTCAGTTCCCGTCGGTGTATTATTCGAGTGTCCAGAGTGTCCTACTTGAGGGGTAGCGGGAGGTGAGGTGCCAAAACATACGCATACCACGGACAAGATATGCTGTGGTCTGTTGCTTGATGTTGGGCAATTCGCCCCAGTCGAGGGTCGTATCGTCAGCCATTACACTAACTCCTTTGTGGTTTATGATGCTGCAACAGCATCGTTGAGAAAGAACAAAGCCCTGCGGGACGGCAGGGCTTTGTGGGTATTTAGTTCAAAAAAATGAATTACATAGCCATAAAACACTGCCCTCGATATATGCCGCCAAAGATGGCGACGAAACGTGGGGTAGACGCACCAATAGGCGCATACATAGTGCGCTTTTGGTTCCAAGTGTTTGTATGGTTTGTAGTCATGATATGTTGTCGCCCGCAAACGAAAATGCAGGTATATGCACACTAGCACATAAGCACACACTCTGTCAAACTGTCTTGCCTTGTATGGGATTCTACTCTGTTTGAGTGCGCATTGAAGAGAGCGCTCGGACATGCTACGGTAGTGCTACATTGCCCCTGTTGGGGCGTGATAGGTCGGCGTAGCTCAGGTAGTTAGAGCATGGGACTCATAAACCCAAGGTCGAAGGTGCAAGTCCTTCCGCCGACACCTATATCGCGAGCAATAGCTCGCTTCAACAAAAGGTCGGGCGACTAGCCGAGTCCTATCTACCGACACAAATAGTTTGGTTAGACAGTATTCCCTTCGCCCCTATATATAGAACGGACATGGTCGACCAGGGCGACGACCTCGGGCGCGTGCGGGTGACGCGGGTATGGGAGGTTGATGTCGCAGGTGCCCGCGACCGAGAATTGTTTCATCACGAATACTTTTTGAGATAGTGCGACCGCTTCGTCGAGCTGGTGCGATATCATCACCACCGTGATGCCGGTCTCCTGCCAGATGCGCAGCACATCGTGGCACAACTCGAGCCGCACCTCCTCGTCGAGTGCCGAGAACGGCTCGTCGAGCAACAGCACCGGCGGCTCGATTGCAAGTGCGCGAGCAATGCCGACCCGCTGCCGCTGCCCGCCCGAGAGCATCCGCGGATAGAGGTGTGCCTGCGCCGACAGCCCGAGCATCGCTAAATATTTTTCTGCGGTGGCGCGCACGTGGACTGGCTTCTCGCCCTGCATCTGCAGACCAAACGAGACATTCTCGAGCGCAGTCGCCCACGGAAAGAGCGCCGCATTTTGAAACACCATCCCCACGCGCCCAGGGACCACCACGTGGCCAGACGTCTCTTGCTCGAGCCCGGCGATGATGCGCAGCGTGGTTGTCTTGCCCGAGCCAGATGCACCAACAATGCTCGAGAACGACCCTTTGTTGATTGTAAATGACACATCGACCAGTCCTGGCTTGCCGGTCGAAGGAAAGAGTTTGCCTACCCGATCAAATATAATTTCAGGCATCGAATTTAAATTGCTCGGCGTAGGTGAGTAATGGTTGCCACACGACAAAGTTTATCACCGTCACCATAATAATAATTGCCGCGAGTGCGTAGAAAAATAATCCCGTGTCGCCCGCGGCCGACGAGTGTACCAACAAATCGCCAACCCCGAGTACATCCTGCGCAGCACTCCCGTTAGGGATGTAGGTATGCAACACTTCTGCAACAACAATCGTGTTCCACCCCTCGGCCCACGCGAGCAAAGATCCAACTACTAAGGATGGCAGCGCCGCAGGCAAGAGCACGGTACACACATAGGTCACTGGCGGCGCTTTAAACACACGCCCCACATCGCGGATGTCTCGCGGGATCGCACGCAACCCCGAGATGAGCGTAAAGACAATGTTCCACACCATACTCAGGAAGAGAATCGTGAGCACTGCGCCCTCGAGTTGCCCCGTTTTAATAAACAGCAAGACAATAAGTGGAAAGAATGCGAGCACCGGTATCGATTGCATAACATCATAGAGCGGGATAAATATCCGCTCAGCAAGCGCATCGCGACTTGCCACGAGCGCCAACGGGATTGATACGGCGAGCGCACACAGATAGGCAACGGACAATCGCATCAGCGTAAAAAATACGGCGATAGTGACCGTGTGCAGTGTCTTTTCATCCCACTCAAACTGCGGCAACTCACCCAACAACCACAACACCGCAAGCGTCAACAGTACCAGCCCGATGGGTATGAAAATATTCCCATAGATGTGGAAACGGGACGCGCGGCGGAGCATATCCGTATGATATCATATGATGCATATGCGGAAGTTTGTTCTGTCGGCAATTGTATGTGTTGTGTCTATTGGATACGCCGTGTCGCAACACCTCGGCACCACCAGTGACGCACCCGTTGCGGACACATCAACACAGACACCATCAAGCACCATTGCAATAAATACGCCGACACCGAGTACTGCGGGAACCAATGGCACAACTCCAGCTACAACACCCGCGGCAACCAAACCAATCACTACAACACAAACGCCAGCAGCAAAACCAGTGGTCGCTCCAACACCAGTTGCGACACCGACACCAATATCGAACCCAACTCCCACACCGGCGCCAACACCCGTTGTAACACCGGCGCCGGTGGTGGTCGCAAAACCCAAAGGTCAGTACGCCGACGGCACCTACACCGGCGCCGCAGCCGACGCCTACTACGGCACGGTGCAGGTGCAGGCAGTTGTCCAAGACGGCGCGCTCGCGTCGGTTACCTTTTTACAATACCCAAGCGATCGCCGCACCTCGCAGCAAATCAATAGCCGCGCGATGCCGATTCTCAAGAGCGAGGCGATCCAAGCGCAGAGCGCCAACGTCAGCGGCGTCTCGGGCGCAACACACACAAGCGAGGCGTTTATTCAATCGCTTGGCGACGCACTCGCGCAAGCAAAAAATTCCTAGAGTCATCCATCCCACTTATGCGAACAACGCGAACAGACATCATGGGCATGCCGATTGCGGTCGAGCTGGTTGGTGCGCCAGCAAACGCACTCGACATTATCTTCAACTATTTTCAATCAGTCGATGCGCGCTTTAGCACCTACAAACCCGAGAGCGAAATATCGAGGATAAATCATGGCGAAGTGACAGCAGATGCGTACAGCGACGAGATGCGCGAGATCTTTTTGCGTGCAGAAAAAACGAGACAAGAAACAAACGGATACTTTTCTATCACACGACCCGACGGCGTAGTTGATCCGTCTGGGATTGTAAAGGGTTGGGCGATCCACAACGCTGCGCTCCTTGCCGAGCAATTGGGTTGCACCAACTATTTTATCGACGCAGGCGGCGACATCCAATCGCGCGGCACTGATGCAACCGACAACCCATGGACTATCGGCATCCGCAACCCATTTGCACACCACGAAATCATAAAAGTAGTAGCGCCGCGCGGCCAGGGTGTGGCAACCTCGGGCACCTACCTGCGCGGGCAGCATATCTACAACCCACACCAGCCGGGCGCGACACTGGGCGACATCGTGAGCATCACGGTGGTTGGCCCCAACATCTACGATGCCGACCGCTTTGCAACCGCGGCGTTTGCTATGGGCCGCGATGGCATCCTGTTTATCGAGCAACTTGCAGCGCACGAAGGGTACGCCGTCGATGCACAGGGTGTCGCCACCATGACCCGAGGGTTTGAGCAGCACGTGGTCACACAATAAACATACTACGCCTATGAAATACATCGACTCGATACTCAACAAGATCACCATGTACCGGCTCGTGCTGTACTACTTGCTCGTGCTGCTGGGGGCAGCATTTGTCTTTGGCTTCTTCAATATATTTATCATCGACCCAACGGCACTCGCCTTCTCGACCATGGTCATCACACTGGTGTGTATGGCGACCAATCTGGTTTTTGCACGCGTGTTCAAGGCCGCGCCCAATGTCGAGTCGGTCTACATCACGGCACTCATCCTCGCGCTCATCATCACGCCCGTCACCGCGAGCGACCATGCGGGTGTCGGCTTTCTCATCTTTGCGTCTGTGTGGGCGATGGCATCAAAATATATTTTTGCTATCGGCAACAAACATATCTTCAACCCCGCAGCATTTGGAGTCGCGCTCGCCGCGCTTACCATCAACCAAACCGCAAGCTGGTGGGTCGCGGGCAATATCCCACTGCTGCCGTTTGTGCTCGTTGGCGGATTATTGGTAGTGCGCAAAGTGCGGCGCTTCGACCTCGTCGGGAGCTTTGCGCTCGTGGCCTTGGCAACTACCGTGCTCACGACACCGGCGTTCGCCACCTCGGGCAACTTCGTGACACCGATCACGCAAACACTCCTCTATTCATCATTCTTTTTTCTCGCGTTTGCGATGCTCTCCGAGCCGCTCACCACACCGCCGACCACCGGGCTGCGCATTATCTATGGCGCGCTCGTCGGGTTTCTCTTCGCGCCCAACATCCATGTTGACACGTTCTACCTCACGCCCGAGTTGGCACTGCTCATTGGCAACATCTTCTCCTACCTCGTGAGCCCCAAAGGGCGATTGGTACTAACCTTGGTTGGCATCGAAAAGATGGCGAATGATGTCTACAACTTTGTCTTTATTCCCGACCGAAAAATCTCCTTCCGCCCCGGGCAATATTTGGAGTGGACACTCGCGCACGCCTACCCCGACAACCGTGGCAATCGCCGCTACTTCACCATCGCGTCCGCCCCGACCGAGAAAAATATTATCCTCGGGGTCAAATTCTACGACCCGGCGAGCACCTTTAAGCATGCGCTCGCCGCGATGCGCCCGGGCGGCACGTTGGTCGCATCCCACTTGGCGGGCGGGTTTGTGCTGCCAAAAAATAAAAACAAAAAGCTGGTGTTTATCGCGGGCGGCATCGGGGTCACCCCATTTCGCAGTATGATCCACTACCTGCTCGACCGCCGCGAGCGGCGCGACATTGTCGTCCTCTACGCCAACAAAACAAAAGATGATGTCGCGTACAAAGATATTTTTGACCGCGCACAAACCGAGCTGGGCATCAAAACCGTGCATGTGCTGAGTGGAGAAAAGCAACCCGTGCCGGGGATGCTCATTGGCAGCATCGATGCAAAACTGATCGCGCAGCAAATCCCCGACTACCGCGAGCGCACCTTCTATATCTCGGGCCCGCGCGGCATGGTGGACGCATTCACCACCACGCTCACCGGCATGGGCGTCTCGCGCTTCCGCATCAAGAGCGACTTCTTCCCCGGGTTCGCGTAGAACACACGCGAGCGTTGACAATCGGCGTAATTTTGTGTATTTATTTTAGCAGATACAGATTTCGCCCATCTTCCAAAAACCCGAACCAGAGGAGACGAACGTATGAACTTGACAATCAGCGCCCAGGCATCGCAGCTTGCTGAGAATCTTGGCTCAGTTATACTCTCGGTCGGCCCGTTTGCGTTCGCGCTTGCACCTGTGGCCGTAGCCACGAACGGGCGGCGCCAAACAATGCCAGACAAAGAGGCCGCACTGCTCGCCTTTCTTCTTACTCGAGTAGGAGAGATGGTGCCTTATGAAGACATCATGGCAGCCGTGTGGCCAGGGTATCACGCAGATATATCGTCACACACCCTGCCGACCCACATAAACCGTCTGCGTGCACGAATAGCCGGAGTTGAGGGCGTCAGGATTATATCATCTGAACACCGCGCTGGTCGGGGACAAAAAGGGAGCTACGGAATATTTCTCGGAGATAATCCGACGAAAAACACAGCCGACGCCCCCGCTTATGAAGAGCAGGCACCGCCGTGAACAACGCCCAAGCCCTCTCGCCTCACCGCGGGAGGGCGCCTTCGTGTATTACGTTCCCGAAGATGCCGTTTTAGTGCAATTTCAACTTCTATGCAACACCTTCTGAAGCTAATATTTTTCTTTTTCTATAAGCACGCTCTACTCGGAAAGCAACCCAAAGAGGCCCGATTCCAATCATCCAAAAAATAATGGGGCCAACACTAAAATGAGTGGGCGAGAGGATAATTGTGCTGTATAGTTTGTCCACGGTATACCACATGCTGAGTGCCACTATTGCCCACACATGCCCTCGATACACAAAATAAAGCAAAGGTGCATAGATAAGCAAACTCCAAAGCAAATCAGAGTATGAAAACAAATTGTTTCCAAACAGATTCAAGACAACCAAAATTGCAAAACTCAGTAATAACAATCCCACAAGTGTAAGCACAGCCAAACCGCGTGATGATTTTGTAATAGGAAGATGTTCATAATTTAAGACCTGCAAATTAAGCTCATCGTCAGAAATAACAAAAGCATGAAAAATGCCGTGATTTTTCTGAACAACCTTAACATCAGCGCCACGTACAGAAACAGTAGTTCTTTCTATTTGATCACCACATGTGCCACAAAATTTCTCATCCTCTTCTCGAAGCGCACCACAATTTGAACAGTACATAATTTATATCTAAAATAATTTAATACACTCCTGTCTCCACTTAGGACTTTTTCCAAAAGCTACATATAGACAAGCTATTTTTACCAATCTCACCAGAACGAGATAGAAAAACAGTGTGATTAGACAATACCAAAATGCTTGACCGGAATTATCTTGGTATCCACCATAATAGCTCCATGTTGTTGCATTTATTTCCCATATAATCCAGAGAAAGACCGGCATAGGAACGTACAGAAGTATGTAACCGACTTTTAATAATCTGTACCACCACTTATCATCCAAAGTACTGGACACCACAACCCGTGTATCTTTTCCAAAACTAACCGACACTCCACATTTCGTGCAAAATCTATGAGCACTATCAAGTTTGTGCCCACAATTCTCGCAATACATACTATTTTAGTGAAAATGAGTTAATAAACTTCTGATAGTCTGCGTCTACATAGTCAGACGAATAATAATCTTCAGCTATCACATACGGCGTCTGACCTGCCAGTACCATCCTACCCCTTACATTTTCAGTACCTGCAGTAATCAAAAAATCAAGCGCAGTATAACCATTCTGGGTTGTATATTCTGATGATACAATCCGAGCACCATTTATGCCATTATTGAAAGCATTCAACAGGTTCTCCAAAAGTGATTCTGGACTTGAGACATCGATACGATTGGTATACACATAGTCAATCACATCAAAACTAGACGTACCTTTCTTTGACGCATAGGTGTTATATACGTAAGCATTTCCATCATCCGTGCTATCATTCTTCGAACTGCTCGTTGGATAAGTGGGGAATGATACTGCAAATTGATTCCCCACCGGACTAAAACTTACCCAACTATCTGTCGCATTTGCAGCTTTTTGTCGTGCATCCTGTAAAGAGACGAGCACTATGCTTGCCAATATGCCCGTAATTGCAATCCCAACTAACACCAAAAGAATTGCAATAATGACCCTACTCGCACCTCCTCTCTGTCCAACAAAAATACTCTCTTTATTTTTTATACCTACAAAAGTTGACTTACAGTTAGGACAACAATATTTATGAGTACCCACAAAATAAAGTACCGTAATTAGGGGCGCAAAAACAACACACATCCATGCCAAAATTGTGAAGATTGGTCTCCTTGCTTTTTCACCCTCACCAACATAACCACAGTTGCCACACTTAATGGTTGTTTTAGAATGATCAGTTCTGGATATATCGAAAGATGTTTCTGCTGCAACCGTTGAGATTTTATCTGCATGGATGGACTCAATAGAATTCCCACAATTTTTGCAGAATTTAGCCCCCTCACTTACATGAACTCCGCAGTTGATGCAATGCATAAAATGTATACCTCAATTCAAGCATAAGCGCTGGTAAAGTAAAGCAACGAGTGTGAAGATACTAAAAAACTACTCCGTTTGGGTGGGGTCGCAGAGGGTGATGTCGGAGCGGTGGAGTTTTTTGGCAAACCAGTTGAGCGCGGTGGTGCGGTCGCCGAGCGCATCAACAAGCCCTTTGCCGAGTGCCTCCGAGCCGGGCATGTCGGCACCATCGGCAAGCGACATGACGGTCGAGACGGGCATGTTGCGATTTTGAGCGATCTCATGCACGAGCGTTTGATACTCTTGGTCGACATTTTTCTGCAAGAGCGCGAGCTCTTCGGCGGTGAGCGGCTTGTCGGGGTTGCCCGCATCTTTGTACTTGCCCGAGGAAATTTGCTCAAACGTGTTGCCCGCTTTGGTGTTGGAGCCAGCGTAGTCGACAAACGAGCTCGTGACACCAATGTCGCCCACGCTCGAGAACGGCGACGCGATGATTGCCGTCGCACCCGTGGCAGCAAAGTACGCAGCCGAGTCGCCCTGGTCGTAGATGAGCGCGACCGACGGCTTGCCCAGACCCTTGAGCGCGTTCGCGATCATCTCGCCGCCCGTTGGTGAGCCACCAGGCGAGTCCACCTCGAGCAGCACGCCGTGGATACTGTCGTCCTCTTTGGCTTGGTTAATTTGCGCCGCGAGCACGTCCGCGCCATAGCCGACACCATTGCTTGACTGCGCAACATCGGTCGCATACAGCTCATCGTTCTCGAGCCGCACAACCGCAATGTTGCAGCTGTCGCCATACGCGTCTTTGTAGACCTGGAGCGCGTAGCTGTTGGCAGAGGTAGGCGCCGTTGTCTCATGCACATACACTTTGATGAGCCCGGCGCCCACAAGGTAGACCGCGAGTGCCACAACGACGAGCACCGCGAGTTTGATTGCAATCATACGCGCGAGTTGCTGTGCAACCTGCTGCCAACTTTTTTCTCCAAAATCAAACGGGTGACGAAAGTGATACATACCAAGATACTACCGCGAAGTGACAGAAAGTACAAAAAGACACCGGCGGATAAAAATGCTAGCGCCCTGCCTGTCGCAGCAGCTCGCGGGCCTGCTCAAAGCCGACCACCCAGCCGGTTTGGCGGACACTTTGGTAGAGCGGCGAGCGCAGCATCGCGCCGCCGGTGGTGTAAACCTCGGGATACCCTTTGTACTTGGCGATCATCTGCTCGTAAGTCGCGATGTGCTGCCGCGCGCGGTCGGCGTACGCAGCACCCTCGCCTTGTTGTGCCAAGATGGTGAGCAATTTAATAAACTCCGCGCCCCAAAAACTCCAAATCGCCGAGCCGCCATACGACGGCACCACACAGCGCACAAACAGCACCTCACGGCCGGCGCGGTTGCTCTCTTGATAGCGCAGCGGCAGCGGCATGTCGAGCTGCATGGCGATGGTGTAGTCGGCGGCACGCCGCAGGTAGTGCCGCTCGGCAGGGTCGCGCGCATCGAGAAACCCAGTAAAGAGCACCGCGAGCCAATCGGCCGAGTAGTGTTGATCTGTTTTTGCAGCAGCAGAAAGATCATCAAGAAAATGCCCCGCATCCTCAAGCCAAAAGGTATCGAGTATTCTTTTTTTAAGCGCAGCAAAATCGATATCAATGGGCAGCAGCACACCAAGCTCTTGTGCAAGCAGACACGTCTTCCAAAAAATCACATTGTCATAGAACGAACTCTCGCGCAGCACCGCATCTTTGGCTGACGACAACGCGACATCGGTGCGCACAAAACCGCTCTTCTCGTCATACACACGCGTGACATACTTCCCCAGCAAGAGCGCGAGCGTAGCACGATATTGCTCCAACAACTGCTCGGCCGCGCGCGTGGTCTGGATCGTATATGTGGGTGCAGGAGGTGAGAAATATGTTTCATACGGACCGGGTGTGCCCCGAAGTGCCGAAAGCGCATAGAGGATACCATACAGCGCGTCCGACGGGTAGCGATAAATATTGATACAGCACACCGCGCGCGCACCAACGGGGACAATCGTCGTCGTGCAATCGCCATGCGCCGCAAACACCTCAAGCGCAAACGCGACCGTCTGCAGATAGACACGCTGACGATTTTGCCAATCGACCTCGCCAAGCACCGCGCGCGGGTCGAGCGTCGCGTGATAAAACACACCGAGGTTGCGCGGGTAGAGCACGTTAAAATGGTCGCCCGATATCAGATATGGTTTGCGCGGGTCGAAGCGCAGGCGATGGATGTCGGCAATGACCGCGTCGAATGTTTTGCTTTTTGCTTTGGCGCCCGCGCGCACATTGGAGACGATATGCCACCCACACTTGTAGTAGGCAAACAACATCCACACCAGGGAGGTGCGCACGACCGTTGGCCGACCGCGCCGCTCGAGCACGATCGCACCATCACGCACCAATGTGTAGTACGGCCGCTTGACGCGATTAATGTGCGCAAACGGGTTGAGCATATTTGCATATAACCCAAGGATACCAAGCGAGACAATTGTCCAAAAAAAGAGTTCGGTCGAAAGGTGGTGCGCCATCACTCCACAGTGTACCGCACTGCATGCAGACAACACAAAAGCCCCGGCGAGCAATCGGGGCTTGTGTGCTCTACGCTGCACTCGCGTGTATTCGAGGCAGTGCAGCAGTATCGTATGGGTCTAGAAGAACCCAAAGAGATTGCGGAAGAAACCGCCGATGCTGTGGACGATGCCACCAACGAACCCGCCCTTAGGCGCAGTCGCGCCGCCTGCCGTGGTGTCGGGCGTGCCCGAAGTGGTGGTCGGCTTTGCACCTTGGTCGATGACCGAGGACGCAGCAACTACGTTGCCACTCACGGCACCTTGGACAACAACTTCATCCCCAACAACAACACTGGCGACCGCGGCAGTGGTACCTGCTTTGGTGACAACCGTCGATGCCGATGTAGTGACACTGTAGGTCACATTGCTTTTGTTGGTGATGGTGATAGTGGTGCCATCATTTGCTGTGACCGTGCCGCCGACAACCGGCTGGCCATTGCCCTGGATGAGCGCTGCGGCCGACGACGCAACAGTGCCGTGCATACCCATACCACCCCGACCTTGTGGGATACCATCGCGGATTGCAGTGGCCACGACGTTGGTACCCGTGACCGTACCCTCGACCATCACCGTGTCACCCATCACAAGTGCCGAGACCGATGACGCTGCGCCACTTTTAGTGACGGATGCATTAGTTGCATCAATGGTATACGTGGTTGGTGTAGCGGTCGTCGCACCTCGACCAAACCCCTTACTCACAACGGTGATAGTGTTGCCACTGATTGACGCTATGGTGCCAAAGACACCGGGCATATGCGCGCCACCTCGACCAAAACCCTCGTGCACACCAGTGCCAGGCGTTGGCGCGGTTGTGGTGGTTTGCGCCGATGCGACTCCTGCGAACAAGAGCGAGCCAATGACTGCAGAACTAGTAACAATCGCCCCGATCTTTGTAGCTGTTTTTTGCATATATCTATGATGAACTTAGAAACGGATAATCTTGCACCAACGGCCTGTTGGCCTGTATCAAGATATACGGCACCACCCCACCCGCCCGGTGCGCCGACCAAGCACAACACCACACCAACTGATTTTTTGGTATAGCGATGGTATATTTTTTAACTTATACTTACTGTCGTATATCGAAATACATTCATACAGAAATACTATGCAACCAGTCACTCTTGGTGCACTCGACATCATACCCGCGCTCGAACACACCAACCTGCTCGCGCAGCCAGTAGCCGCAGCGCTCCTCGCGCTCGCAGGAAATGATACTGTTGGCGTCGCCACCATCGACGCAGCACTTTCTGACACAGCGGCGTTTTGTGAACACTACCAGGTAGCAATGGAGCAAGCAGCAAACTGTGTCGTACTCGAGGCAAAGCGCGATGGCGCGAGCTTCTTTGCAGCATGTGTCGTACTCGGCAGCACGCGCGCCGACATCAACGGGCTCGCACGCCGCACGCTCGACGCACGCAAAGTGTCCTTCGCCCCAATGGAGACGGCCGTCTCGCAAACAGCGATGGAGTACGGCGCGATCACGCCAGTTGGGCTCCCGAGCGAGTGGCCAATCCTTATCGACCGTGCCGTCGCCGACTCTCCGCACATCATCATCGGCAGTGGCATCCGCGCATCCAAACTCGTCGTCCCCGGCTCCTTCCTCGCCTCGCTCCCGGGCGTGCAGGTGTTGGATGGTTTGGGGCAACTAAAACCAGCACCCGCAACCGTAGGTTAAACCTGCGTACACAATCCTTGACGTATCAGTTAGATATGTTTACATACCACACAGGACAGTGTTCCTTGTCCGGCCACTCACCACATGGAGGAGACCGTCGTGACGGAAACTCAGCAAGATAGTCTGATTACGCCCAAATTCCTGACTGTCCCGATGGCAAGGTCCGCCATCCATGGAGCATTCACTTTGGTGTTCGGCCCCGGCGGCTGTCTCTGGAGCTTGCCGGTAAAACCAATTCGTACCGACTGCCATGTCGTGATTCTTGTACCCGGCATGACGGACCATCGTGCCGAAGACTATCCTGACTGGCCTGCCTACCCCACCAAACCCGTATGCCTCTACGAAGAGAGCCGCGGTGACCCGTCCAAGTTTAAACATCCATTTGCTAACATCGCTCGTTGCAAAGCGCTGCAGCTCTGGACAGATCGTAATGATGGTCGCACGGGCTGTATTCCTCACCTGTTGTTCCCGGGTGATACGCCTTGGTGGGGCGGCGTCAAACGACACGGGTTAGTGGCTGCCTGTTCTGGTCTGCAACCACACCTTGACCAACTCATCGCGGGTATCGTTGTCGATTCGCTGGTCGCGTTGGCGCACGAAGCGTGGCTGGCGAGTCCTGACCAGGAACAGAGGGCCAACTTTCTCACCTGATAGATCATCTGCACTAGTCCTGCTGCGAACGTTCATGTCCAACCGCCGCCCATGCTCCTTACAGGACTTGGGCGGCTCTCTTTTTTCCCCAAGACCAATCATCCTGCTATACTAATCTGAATGGAAGAAATAGAGATAAAATTTTTGGAGATTGACCCTGCAGTGTTGGAAGAAAAACTGTTGGCGCTCGGGGCGACGAAGGTCGCGGACTATCACTAACGCCGCATTGTGTTTGACTACCCGGACTTTCGGCTCGACAAGCAGGGCGCATGGGTGCGGCTGCGCGACGAGGGCGATAAAATAACCTTTACCTTTAAACAGCGGCTCGCAAAAGCGTTTAATGCCGGCGAGAACGATGACGGCATGTACGAGCGCGAGACGACCGTGGGCGACTTTGACACAACGCGCGAGATTTTGCTCAAGACGGGATTGATTGAAAAGATGTATCAAGAGAACAAGCGCACGCGCTATGTGCTGGGCGGCGTCGAGTGCGACATCGACACCTGGCCGCTCCTGCCGCCCTATCTGGAGATCGAGGGCACGAGTTGGGACGCCGTGTACGCAACTGCCGAGCAGCTTGGATTCAAACGCGAAGATGCAAAAATATTTTCCACAAACCAAATTTACAAACTCAAAGGCCTGGATGATAGAAACTACACTAAACTCACATTTAATGAACAGATCGAAAGGATCGAGGGGAGATTTTAATCACCACACATCGTGCTGCATTATTTTCTTTCACACCCACTTCATGGCATGCCGGGTATAGTGGTCGATAGTCCAGGGGAGCACCTTGCGTGCTGACACATGAGCGTACAGGGTGCGCTGTTGTCCTTTGCCCTCATTCGGACGGTCGAACATTACCAGCATAACTTGTCGTACACTGCGTATGAAAAAGAACTTGCTGGCGTAGCCGAGGGGCCACCACGCTTTTGATAAGCCACGGTGGCCCCTCGGCATACACCTACTTCTTCACGTAGGTCTGCAGTGCTTTCTCGATATCAGCAATGCGTGCGGGCTTAGTGAGATGATGCGTAAACCCCACCGCTAACGCCTTTTGTTTATCCTCTCGTTGTCCATATCCACTCAGCGCAATGAGCACGAGTGTTGGACCCTGTGCCGCGCGGAGCTGTTTTGCAACTTCATACCCACTTATGTCCGGCAGGCCAATGTCGAGCAATACCGCCTCGGGGCTATGCGCGGCAACATATGCGATCGCATCGATGCCTCGATGCACCACCGCAACCGTGTGGCCGATATGCTCGAGCAATTGCCGCAGCGCATCGGCAGCATACTCATTATCATCAACAATCAGCACCCGAAGTTGTCTCGCACTGCGTGGCAAGGGTGCCGGCATGCGTGCGCCCACTTCGCGTTTTTGTGGCAGGGGGCGTGTTTGTTCAAATCGAGACAGCGGCAGCGTAACGGTAAACACACTCCCCTTGCCGGGCCCCTCGCTCGCGACCGATATCGTGCCACCATGCAGCTCGGCAAGACGTTTCGACAGCGCAAGCCCAACCCCAAGACCCGTCCCCACCTCCGACGGCGCTCCGTCGCCTTGTACAAATGGCTCAAATATTTTCTTGAACAAGCGCGAGTCGATTCCGATGCCCGTGTCGGTGATTGATATACGGACCGAGTTGTGCTGCCACTGCGCCGTGAGCGTCACTCGCCCTCCCGACTTGGTATACTTCCCCGCGTTGTAGAGCAGGTTGATAAATATTTGTGTAAGACGAACCGAATCGCCATACAACCAGAGTGATTGCTCCGGCAGTACCACTGACAGCGAGTGCTGTCTGTTTTGCATAAATCGGTCGACGGTCTCGACTGCGCGCGTGATGATTGACTGCAGCTCGACCGGCTCTTTTTGGAGAATAAGTTTCTCGTGCGAGATGCGCGATATGTCGAGCAGGTCGTCGAGCAGCCGACCGATTGTGCGTGTCTGTATCTCGATGGTCTCAAACAATTTCGCATTCTCGGGGCGCACGCCGTTGATGCGCACCAGCTCGATCGCACTCACAATCGGCGCAAGCGGGTTGCGCAGCTCGTGCGCCAGGACAGCGATAAACTCGGTCTTGGCTTTGTCCTCCGAACTCACGCGCTCGACCATGCCCTCGAGCTTGCCAATGTGCCCCTCGAGCACGGCCTCGGTTTCGCGCAACTCCTCGACACTTGACGCGACGATAAAAAAGACGGACGCGATGATGCCCACGAACCCTTGTGTCAAAAAAAGATTCTCAATGGTTGTCCCGTGCGCAAACACGCCATGGCCAAAGTAGGCACTGGAGAGTGCGAACGCGGCGGTGAGCGCGTTGGCAAGGGTGATACCACGCGGGCCCAGACGGATTGCCACCCACAGGAGCGGGGCAAACAAGTAGGCCAACGGCAGTATCGACGCGTGCGCCAACGAACTCCAAAACACCAACACGTTGGCAACGACCAACAACCCAAACGCCGCGCTCCCCTCGACAAACTCGCGCACGGTGCGCACAAAAAACGGCTTCCACATCCAGCGGATAAGAAACGGTGTCGACACCAGCATCGTGAGCGAATCACTCAACCACCACGAAAACCACAAGGGCCCGCGCACAGCAGCCGAGATGTCACCACCAAGCCCAAGTGCGAGCGTCGCAACGCTTGCGCCAATAATGGTGATAGACACACTGGTCGCGATCAACCCAATAGCATCGCGCAGGCGACCAAGCATCGGGTCGAGCACAACCACGCGGCGCAACACATACACGCCCACGAACACCTCGACTGTAGCACCCAGAACACTGCCCACGGTACCAATTGCCGATAGCTCCAAAAAGGAGCACACCAGCAGCGACGCGCACATGACCGCCGGCCACAGTTCATAGCCCCACAAAAAAAGTGCCGCCACGGCAACACTGGTGGGTGGCCAGATTAATGTCGAAAACTCGGGACCGTAGTGAAAGAAAAGTCCGATGCGCGCCGCAAAAAAGTATGCACCGACCACGACCACAAACCTCCAGATATACTGGAGCGACACAATCGACCATGCCTGTATAAAATACTGTCGCACGCTTGTTGCGGGGGCCGGATTTGCACCGGCGATCTTCAGGTTATGAGCCTGACGAGCTACTACTGCTCCACCCCGCTATGTGTATCAACCAACCAATTCCTGTTTCGATGAGCCAGTGGAGCTACTACTCCTCCACCCCGCTATGAAAAGTAGTGTATCAGATAAAATCAAATTCTTCAAATACGCGCTGGTACATGCTCATGGTCGACTGCACATCGCGCAGCGTGAGCGGGAACGCGTCGCCCAGGTGAGCGATGGCGTTGCGCATGCGGTGCGCCTCCCAGGCCAAGTCGAGTGTCGTAAACTGGAGCGGGTTGGCCAACTTAAGCATGTCACCCAACGAGCCACCGGTGTAGCCGCGATCACGCAAGAGTTGCTCGAGCATAATGTCGGCTTCGATGATGGCGCGGCGCCAGTCGCTGTCGTTGCTTGATGTGGCGAGTGCGGCTGCTTGCTCCCAGCGCGGGTTTTTTGCCTCGTGCTCGGCGTGTTCATGATGCACCAGCGCTGCATGCTCCAGCTCGTGGAAGCCGTGATGCTCGACCTCGAGTGTCCGCGCACGGTAGTAGAGTATCAAAAATAGCAGCACAACCGAAAACACGATACCAAACACGGCGAGCGCCTCCACCAGTGTCAGCAGATAGTACGGCACCGACGAGAGGTCGACCTGCGCCGACGCGCCAGTGATCACTTGGTAGAGGCGCTGGAGAATAAACTCGATGTTGAGTGACGGTGGTGCCATGCATCTCTATAGTACCGCACAAATGCGCCACATCTCTAGTGTGCGTATCCCCGCTCGAGCGTCTTGCCGATAGTAAAGAGCGCCGCTTCGTCGCCATGCGCGGCGGTGAATTGGATACCCACCGGGAGCTCTTTCCCCTCGCGAGCAACGGTGCCCATCGGGACAGACAGCGCGGGGTTGCCGGTGAGGTTTGCGGTGACGGTAAAGATGTCCATGAGGTACATCGACAGCGGGTCGGACTTCTCGCCGATTTTTGTCGCGGGACACGGCATCGTTGGTGTCGCAATGATATCGACTTTTTTAAATATCTCGACAAACTCGCGGCGCAACTGCTCGCGCGCCATGGTCGCCTTGCCATAAAACGCGTCGTAGTAGCCAGCAGACAACACGTACGTGCCAAGGATAATACGGCGACGTGTCTCGGGGCCAAACCCGGCTGCACGCGAAGTTGCATAATCTGCAAACAAATTCTCGCCCTTGTGTGACAACCCATAACGAACACCGTCGAAGCGCGCGAGGTTGGTCGACACTTCGGCAAAGTTGGTGATGTAATAGGTCGCGAGTGCGACCGACAACGTCGGCAACTCGATTGGCTCCCACGGGATGCCCGCCTTGGTGAGTACTGCGAGTGCTTCATCAAACTTTTTTTGCACATCAGCGTCCATCCCCTGCGCCAAGAGCGACACGGGCACGCCAACTTTTTTTGGTGCGCTGCGTTTTGGATACTCTGTCTCTGAAATTGACGTGCTATCGAGCGCATCCTCGCCACGAATAGTGTTGAATAGTATTTCTGCATCCTCGACCGTGCGCGCGAGCGGCCCGGCTTGGTCGAACGACGACACAGCGGCAATGAGCCCGAGCCGAGACACGGCGCCGTAGGTTGGTTTGAGCCCGACCACGCCGCAAAAACTCGACGGGTTGCGCACCGAGCCACCCGTGTCGGTGCCCAAGGCACCAAGCGCCAAACCAGACGCCACCGCAGCTGCCGAGCCACCCGAGGTGCCGCCCGCGACACGATGCTCGTCGTGTGGATTGCGCGTCACGCCAAATGCCGAGTTCTCGGTCGAGCCACCGAGCGCAAACTCGTCCATGTTGGTACGGCCAAGAAAAATCGCGCCAGCCGCCTTCAACTTTTTAATTACCGTCGCGTCATAGCTCGCAGTGTAGTGTTCGAGCATCTTCGACGCGGCACTCGCGACACGACCCTCGATCAAAATATTGTCCTTGATGGCGAGCGGGATACCCAAGAGCGGGCTGCTCTCCTTGCCCTCTTTCTCATCTTGCGTACGGCGCGCGTCGGCTTGTTTTGCTTGCTCCTCAACATCAGCAAACACTTCGAGGTAGGCGTTGAGCGATTTGTTTCGTTTCTCAATCTCAATCAAACAGGCGCGCGCCACGTCGAGCGAGGTAATCTCCTTCGCTTTGAGTTTTTTTGCCGCATCGGCAATCGAGAGTTGTGCAAGTGATGTTTCCATAGTAAATCCCGTCGAGTACTTCTTATATCTTCTATTACTCGTCCTTTTGGATAATTTTCCGCACCACATTAAAGTCGCCCTCGCGCGCGGGGAACGCGGCGCGGAGCTGCTCCTCCTTGCCCGCCAAAGAATCATCGCTTGCACGTGGCGCATCAGCGCGCATGATGTTGTGATGCAAAGGTGCCACGGGGACCCGAGTGGTGTCTGTCACTCCCACTGGAGACGCCACCTCGATAGAGGAAATCGTCTCTACGTAGCCCAAAATGTTTGAGGCGTCCGTCTGGAGCCCCGCGACCTCGGCGTCGGTCAACTGCAGCCGAGCCAGCGTCGCCAAACCCTCTATGTCCTCGCGCGATAGCATACAGCCATACTACATCCAACCCAGAAAAAAAACGAGCCCCGCTCCCCGGTGGTTAGCCGGAGGAGCGGGGTGCTGAAATGGTCACATCGGCATATGACGTATCAATAAAAAGTGTTCGTACGCTTCTGTACTACAATATTGGGGCAAAAGCCCAATACTTCTCTCGCTGCCATAATCGACGACGTAGGGAAACATAATCTCCCCTTCGGCACAGACACGTGTGCCTAGCGCAATCACTGTTGGTTCAAAACCGTACCTAACTGCGCCCCACGCAATCAGATGCCGGATGTTTCCAAACTCCCATCCGAGATTGGCACGGGCAATTCTTGGTATCGCCCGGCGGATTGGGACGCCGCAACGAGAGACGATTCTCGCCTGAAAGGGCGTGATTACGCGTCCTGCATTCTTAAATGCTTCGCGCAAATAAAGACGTGTGTCGGCTGGACATAACTCCGCCTCTGGTTCCAGCTCAATATCGTAACGAACTCTTGAATGTCTCACAAATACTACCTCGACTAGGCCAGCATCACTTCCATACTGGGTTGCACTCATGTACAACGAGCCCTCCTGGCTCTTAGTTAGTTTTGGTGGAAACTTTTTTCCGTAACAACACTACAGCATCTAGTGGTGTTTAGTCAAGAGGGCGAGAAAATCCTGTTCGGTGAGAACGGTCACACCAAGCTCGATCGCTTTGTCGAGTTTGGAGCCAGCTTCCTCGCCTGCAACAACGGCGTAGGTTTTTTGGGAGACCGAGGAGGAGACGTCGGCGCCGAGTTTGCGCAGTTTTTCTTTTGCCTCGTCACGCGACATGCTCGCCATTGTGCCGGTGAGTACAAATGTTTTACCAAAAAGCGGCTTTTGACTTCGAGTATTTCTCTCGCTCGCTGCAGCATCTTCTCCAAGGGTAACCCTTGGATATTCATAGTCGGGATTTTTTATCTGCAAGACCTTTTTCAGCCGCATCACGAGATGTTTGTTGTCAGTTAGTGCGAACCACTGCACTATTTCGCGTGCAACAACATCACCGATGCCATTGATGGTTTGGAGCTCATCCTCTTTCGCGCTCATGACATCGTCGATTGTTTTGTATTGCCGCGCGAGCAGCAACGCCGTCTCCTCGCCCACCTGCGGGATGGAGAGACCGGTCAAGAGTCGTGCGAGCGGGATACCGTCGGCAACTTTTTTAATCGACTCGACTAACTTCTTCGCAGACACGTCGGCAAAGCCCTCGAGCTGCAAGAGGTCACCTTCTTTGAGTGTAAAAAAATCGTCATACTGTTGGATCATGTTTGCCTCCAGCAGCGCGTCCACGGTCGATGGCCCGAGCCCTTCGATATTGAGCGCGCTGCGGCTGGCGAAGTGGCGGAACTTGCGGCGCAGCTGCGCGAACGAATCCTTGTACACACAGCGCCAGGCGGCTTGGCCCTCGATGCGCTCGATTGATCCATCGCCACCACACTCTGCCACCTTCGACGGCCACTGATACTTTTTCTCTTTGCCGGTACGCAGGTCGGTGAGCACGCGCACGATGTCGGGGATCACGTCGCCCGCTTTTTGGAGCACCACGGTGTCGCCCACGCGCACATCGAGTCGGCGTATTTCATCCTCGTTATGGAGCGTCGCGCGCGAGACGACCGAGCCCGCCACCAACACCGGACGCAGGTGCGCGACCGGCGTCAAGACACCCGTGCGCCCGACCTGGAGCACAATGTCCTCGACCACTGTTGTCACCTGCTCGGCCGGGAACTTGAATGCGATTGCAAAACGCGGCGCCTTGCCGGTGTAGCCCAGCGTATCCTGCTGCGTGCGATCGTTCACCTTCACTACAACCCCGTCAATCCAATACCCTTGCGATTTATTTTTGCGCTGCCACTCCTTCCAATACTCAATCACACCATCAATCGAGTCAAACAATTTGAAATGCGGGTTCACCTTGAAACCAAGCTCTTTGAGGTACTGCAGTTCTGCCGCCTGTGTTTGCGGCAAGTCATCGGATGTCTGCGCGACATCATATATAAAGGTATCGAGCCCACGAGAGGCAGCAACTTTGGGGTCGAGTTGGCGGATTGACCCAGCAGCCGCATTGCGCGGGTTGGCAAACACGGGCTCGTCGTTTTTCTCGCGCTCGTGGTTGACCTTCGCGAGTGCCTTCTCGCTCATCCACACTTCGCCCTCGACAATGCAGTCGATGTCTCGCTCGAGGCGCAGCGGCACCGTAGGGATTGTGCGCACATTGTGGGTCACATCTTCACCCACGACACCATCGCCGCGTGTTGCCGCTGTCTCAAGCACACCATGTTTGTAGGTGAGCACTACTTTTAATCCATCGATCTTTAGCTCGCAGGTGTACTCGACGCGCTCGACCTTGAGCCCGCGCTTCACTCGCGCATCGAACTCGCGCATATCCTCCGGCGTGAACGCGTCATTGAACGACCACTGCGGCACAACGTGCGTCACTTTTTTAAATGCTGTTTGCGCTTCCCCGCCCACGCGCTGGGTCGGCGAGGACGGTGTCACCCACTCGGGGTGTTCATGCTCGATGCGCACCAGCTCTTGCTCTAACTCGTCGTAGGCAGAGTCGGCGATCTCGGGCTGCTCGAGCACGTAGTAGAGGTAGCGGTGATGCTGCACCACTTTTTGTAGCTTGTCATATCGCTCGCGCAGTGCAGTGTCTGCTTGCATACACCTACTATATACCAGCCGGGTGCGAACTAGTAGTTGACCTGCAGCGCGCGCTCGAGCTGGTTGGCGCCAGTGCACGTGTTTTTGCCACGGGAAGAAATCGAGGTGCGCGAGACACCCGGCGCGCCCGAGACCGCGGTCTTGGCGACAACGACCGTCACGCAAGGCGTCAAAGTGCCGAGGTTAAACCCAAGCCCGCCCGAGTTGATGGTGCTGATGGTAAACGTCGTGGTCGCAGCGGTTGCGTTTGCAACAAGCGCTCCACCCGATATGCTAATCGCTGATACTCCTGCACACGCAATCGTCCCCGCGTTTACTGCAGTACTTGAGGTAGCAAACGCGCTCTTGCATCCGGTGCCGTCTGCTTGGCAGCCATACTTGGTGTCCCAATAGAGCGCGCACTCGGCGCCAGTGTCGGCAGCGTAGATTGCATACTGCGACTGCGCCGTAATCCCCGACAGCGACAACTGACGGAAGGTGAGGTCATAAATCGCGAGCCCAATCGCGAGCGCCAAGCTGGCAACGAGCGCAGCAAAAAACATCGTGAACCCGCAGCGTAGTTTGGGAGAGATGTGTCGCATAGTTAGGATTGCCAGTTAAACAAATTCTCGCTGATAACTACCTGCCGCGTCACGCCACCTGCGTCCACCCATTGTACCGTCACCTTAACAATCGCCTCGTGCACATTCGTGCTGGAGCAACTGGATGTTGGGTTGTTGGTCGTACTATCTATGCAGGTGATAAGCACCGAGCGCGTAAAAATCGTGTTGCTCCCCGCAGAATACCCATACTGATAACTCACTACCGCATCATATTTGAGCGGTGCCGAGCACAGCAGCGCGGTGCAGCGAGATGTGGTGTCTTGAATCGAGTCGACTATGCACGCATAATTACTATAATTGGTGCAATCATATCCAGAACCCGACGACCCGGTATTGGTATGCCCATTACTCGAACCATCCAACCCCGCCATCCAATCAGTGTTGCCGGCAAGGAGGTTGGAGTCGCGCACAAAGCGGACATACTCGACCGCATCCTGCGCCAAGTAGTAGGCGGTGGTTTGATCCTTGGCGACCAACTCAGCGCTGAGCCCTTTGGACGCGATGGTGAGCGGCCCCGCAATCGCGACCGACAAAATCAAAATCGCGAGCAAGGTCTCGATAAGCGTAAACCCGTTTTTTTTATTGATCATAAATGCGTTGGGTGACCGTGGTCTGGATGTTAAATGCAGTTGATTGATTTGCGGTAACCGCGACCGTCCCGGCCATCAGGATGGTCACTTTGGGTTGGAGCGAATCTGGTGTCGTGCCGCTTTTTGGATTTGCACCCACAACATAAAATGTAAGTTTAGAAATGGATACATCCGGCGGTGTCAGTGGCGTAAAGTAGGTACTAAAACTAAGGTCAGTCGAACAATCGTGGTGCCCTGCCGGCCATGAGCCCGATGGGCCTGCAAACACCTCACGCCCCACCACGCCATTGTGCAGACAATACTCAACATGCGACTGATCTGCTGCAACAAACGAAAAGAGTTGCGCACCGGAGGAACAATTGTTGACCTGTATCACACTACCCACGATTGTTGAACCCGAGCTGCAGTTGTACCCATACCCGGTGCGGATGGTGCGCGACATACTCTCGAGCGCGGCGCTCATGTTGTTGACCGCCGTGTTGAGCGTCTGCGCCTTGCGGCTCGCGGCCGATAGCGACAACAGTGCCCCGAGCGCGACCACCATCACAATCGAAAAGAGCGCGGTCGACACCATCACCTCGATGAGGGTAAACCCCTTGGTATGTATGCGGTGCGTTAGCATGCGGTTACTGATTTATCGGGCTGCGTACATGGCGGTTCGACCGACATCTCGCCAGTGGTGTACACGCGGATGCTACGCGTCGTACCATCGGATGCTTTGATCTGGATATAGCCACTACCGTATGTACCCGCAACAAGGCCGTGTGATGAATTGAGCGGCACAATAATTGCATCGGGATTGGGACGTTTAAAGACAATATCTAAATAGGTGATATTGGTCGAACCGGTCCCTGATGTATCACTACCACTGCAATTTTTAACCCCCGACCCTATTGCACACACCTCGCTAATCGTGTAGCCATTATTGATGTTAAATGTCTGTACCAACTCATGATTACCGTTCCCATCAGTATATCCCGAATCATAGATATTGTTGCCGCTTAGATCCGCAAAAACGATATACGAGGTACCATTGCCCACATCGACCCCATACGCCGGGGCAAACACAGGCGCACCCGAGCCGGTGCCAACGACGCTGATGCCATACACCTGCGCTTGGCGCACCGACAGCGCGATGCTGTAGGCCAAACTGCGCATCACGGTCGAGGAATCAAACTTGGATTGTCGAAAGAGCAGCACCATCGTGATGACCGCGATGATGGCGCACACCACGAGCATCTCGATGAGGGTAAACCCACCATAACGTCGGGCAAGTGCCTTTGCCTTAAGAGAAGAGGAGCGGGAGTGTGGAGAAAAGATCAACATGGAAGAAATATGCGAGCGCGGCCCCGAGCGCCAAGAAAGGTGCGAAGGGTATCTCGCTCTCCATTGTAAACCGCTTGCCACCCAGGCGCCACGGGAGACGTGCGGATAACAACAGCAACATGCCCACAAGCGCACCGCTCCACACCGCCAACATGAGTGCCGTGAGCCCCGCCGTGAGCCCAAGCAGCCACCCGAGCGACAACTCAAAGATGCTGTCGGCCCAACCCATCCACTGCCCGCGCGACACGAGCGAGAGGAGAAACAACGGCAACGCCAGCAACGGGCCCGCGAGTAGCGACCACCACGATGGGAAGGTGATAAAAGATACGGGCGGCAGAGTAGCAACCAGAGGATATACTGACTCGGTCAGCGCAAAAGAATGAGGGAAGATACACAGCGCGAGAAATGCGAGCGCCGCGAGCGGCAGCGAACACGACCACGGGATAATCTTGTGGCGCAGATCATACACCACGGCAAACAGGATGATGAACCACACCAATAAAAAGTACGCATACCCCGCGACCTGCAGTGGTGTATACCCTACCCCACTCATCCACACATCGGCAGAGAGTATGCCTGGGAAGGATTGCAAAAAAACGCCAAGCGACACGAGCCCCGCCACAACCTCGACCAATGGGTACTGCGCCGAGATCTTGCCGCCACAGTAACGGCAGCGACCCCTCAGCGCCACATAGGACAGGACGGGCACGAGGTCGACCGCCGCGAGCGCGTGCCCGCAGCGCATGCAGCGCGAGCGCCCACCCATCGTGCGCCCGGTGTTGAATCGAAACGACAGCGCATTGAGAAAGCTCCCAAAGATGCAGCCCATCCCCACTGCCCACATCGCAAGAAGTACTCCCTCGGTCATGTTAGATTAGTCGCCCACGTCAAAACATTTTACTGTGCCAGAGGTACCATTACAATCGGTAGAGTTAGCATTGAAGTCGGGCGTCACCGTTGATGCTGTTGGTGTTGCACAAGCAGTCGCTGCCGGAACATGATTGTATACGGTGGGTAAGTCCGTGGATAACTCAAGAATAGTGCCGAGATGGTACCCCGATGCAAAACCGCTCGCACAAACACTGCTACCAGTCGGGCCGTCAGCAACATATTTATAACAACCCGCCTCGGTCCCCGTAGAACAGGCAGGGGTATAACTTGGATCGGTTGGCATCGATGACAAGTAGTTGGTGAGTTGACCACCATAGATGCCGAGCGGGTAATAAATGTGATCATTATAATATGTCTCCAACGTCAGCTGGATGGTCTTTACATCCGAAATGCGCTTTGCATCACGACCTTTTTGCTTGGAGCTGGCGAGTGACACTATCACAATCGACGCCAAGATGCCGATAATGGCGATGACGGTGAGAAGCTCGATGAGGGTGAATCCGTTTGGTATTTTTTTATACATACTAATTACTTACACGCGGTCGTACCTGTTTGAATTGCCTGAGTTGGGCTCGCACCAGCGTAATTAATACAGGCAACGCCTATTGTATATCTACCAGCACCGACCTCAAGATAGGTCTTGATTTCCCAATCGTTGAACTTCGGTGCTGCAGTCCATGTAGATGCTTCGACCGCGAAGTCACATGCAGATGAAATTGATGCACCTCCCGCGGAGTTACCAATACAAGCTGTAGT
>CAIJFH010000018.1 GCA_903819895.1 Candidatus Adlerbacteria bacterium | reverse complement strand
GGAAGATTCTCGACTGCAGCCATCCGTAGATGTATAGCCCGTGTCTCAGTGCTATCGGTGGGGGTCAGCCTCTCAGCTCCCCTAGGTGTCGTCGCCTTGGTAAGCCATTACCTTACCAACTAGCTGATACCGCGCAGGCCGCTCAAAAAGCGGATTACTCCTTTACCCCGGAGGGACTATCGGGAATTACCTACCCTTTCGGGTAGCTATGCCCGACTTCTCGGTGCGTACCTGCGTATTACTACCTCGTCTGCCGGTTACCTTGCGGTCCCCTTGACTTGCATGCCTTATCCACGCCGCCAGCATTCATCCTGAGCTAGGATCAAACTCTAATTAATAGTGACATTACTGCCACCAGTAGATGAACGGAACAAGAGAAAATTGTCTTTCCTCTCATCACCTCCCAGTGGAATATTTGGAAGGATTTTCTTGCTTACAATGTGATCATTTCGATTGATTGATTTGATGCTTTCTCTTGGGCGCTCGCTGGCGCCGTAGAGATTTTTATTCGGCTGTCAAAGTTCGACCTTTTTGGCCCGTTCCCTATCGGCGCTTGGCCAATAAAAAACGCCCTCTAAGGCAGTGAGGACAGTATACTCGTATCCCAATAAGAGTCAAGCTTCGCCAGTGGAGTAATCCACGGCTCAAAATAGGCCTATTTTTGGGCTTCCGCGAGCGCTTGTTCGACCTGTTGAAAGAGCTCTTCAGGCGTACCGTTGTTGGTGAAGACGTGGTCAGCCATCCGCATCACCGCAAAGACATTCATGTCCCACGGCTCGGTTGATTGCATCTCGCGATCTTCGTAGATACAAAACTGTTCGAAGTCAATTTTATCCGTCTCGCTCCAGCGCTTGAGCGTGCGCTCGTAGCGGGTCTTTCGATCGGCATCAATTGCCCACAGGAGCGCACCTTTTGACTTGAGCAGCTCCGCTTCGCCAATAGTGCGGATTGATTCGACCACCACATCGCCTATTTCTTGTTTTGCTTTTTCAATCAATGCCTCGACCACATAACTAGGCCCATACTGCTTGCGCAAATCATTTGCCACCTCGCGCATCGCCGGTCGGTCGGCGACCATCCCGCGCTTTTCAATCTCCCCGATTAAAAACTGCCGCACCGAGTAATGCGCAAACTTTTTCGTATTGACCAGATAGTCGACGATCGTCCCCTTCCCCGCGCCGTTGGTTCCTGTGATGCCGATAATCATGCAAAAAATCAGTTAATTGCGAGTAATGCTTGTACCTCTCCTTCCGCAATACCAAAGCGGTTGAGGACATCTCTACAGTAGGGATTATACCGGAAGACATCTTGAAAAAGCGAGGTGTCTTGTTTGACACTCTCGACCGCGTCCATGAGGTAACCAAAGGAAACGGTGTCGATGTTGGTGCGACCAAAGTTGCCACGCGCGATGATTTGCCCAACAAGATGGGTGAGGAAGAGTGTCTCGGCGAGATGTTTGTCGTGCTCCTCGGGTGACATCTCGACAACAGAGAATGCGCATGCACGGAGAGCCGCAACCAGCTGAGCATACTGCTCCTTGGGCAACGTATGCTCAGTGAGCACAATACGAAAACCAGTGACGTCGCCATTTCGCTTCGCGAAACTTTCCGGCCCAAACATCGGATGCGTCGCGATCCAACGCCGCTCTGGCGCGAGGCGACGTAGCACCTCGACCGTATGGACTTTGACGGTCGCCACATCAACCAAAATACTTTCTGGTTGCATCAGCGGTAGCAGCTTTGTCACCGTTTCTTCAAACGCATGGATCGGCACGGACGGGACCACCATGTCGCACAGGGCAACTTCTTCGAATGAGAAAAAATGCGTACCATCTGGCTCGCGGCGTGATGAAAATATTTTTACCTCAACCGCTGGTGCAAACTTCTTGATGAGCGTTTCAACCAACGCACCAAAACTGCCGTAGCCGATAATCCCGACAGCTGTCATTGGCTAGTGTGCGGAGGAGGATTGGCCAGTTTGATCAATACAAACACGACCACTTAAACCCTCTTCAAAATTACTAACAATCGCGCACACGGTGTAGTAATTTCTTAATTGATCCACAACCTCATAATCGTATGTGTAATAATTACCTCTAACAACCGTATCAGCCGGCAGTTCGGGTATGCTGGTCAGATATTTTGGCACAAGTTCTTGCAATCCTCCCGGCAGCTTTCCAGTGTCACGTTGAAAAGCCGCGATAGCACTTTGAACACTAGAGAGGTCTTCTTTTATGCGTGGCCCAATCGCACGATCATATTCTTGTTGGTTCTGGTTAACAATAATCAACGTTCTTTTATCTTCTTGCTTCACCTGATACAGACCATACAGAGAAAGAAGGGGTGTTGCCAAAGTCCAGAGTGCCAGCACCACTACCAGCGGGGTGATTTTTAACAAAAGAGGATTGCGAGACGGCAACGTAGAAACCGAGGGGGTATCTCTTTTTGTCCGATATATCAAAATGACTGGCAGAAGTATTCCTACCAACCTAAGAAACCACCCAAACATGTAGTATATGTATACGCCGAACACGAGTCCCAAAATACCGAGAATATCTCCTGATTCAGGGGAGCTGAAAAACAGTGAGTTAACACTTATAGAAATTACCTTACTTGCCGTATAAAACAAAACAAGGAATAGGGAGACGGCAAAGATACTTGCGAGAACTCGTCTACCGCTTTGTATATACAGCTTCTTTCCCAGGACGACACTTGTGATACATGCGATAAAAAATGATGCCAAACCCGGCCCAGCAAGAAATGCGAATAAAGAAAGGTATTCCATACTCACCTAGTATACATCTACTTGTTATGTGCGAGGACTTTTTTTGCTGTCCACTGCTGCCAGGCGACCAAGAGCGGTGCCGCGAGGAAGATCGACGAGTAGGTGCCGGCGATCATACCGACAATGAGCGTCAGCGAGAAGTCGTGTGTTGACGCGGGGCCCACAAAGAAGAGCGCGAGCAGGACGATGACCACCGTGAGCGAGGTGTTGATTGAACGTGCGAGTGTTTGCATGATGCTGCGACCAACCACCGAGGCAAACTCCTCGCGGCGATTACGGTCTTGATTGATACCCAAGTTTTCGCGGATGCGGTCAAAGACAACGATGGTGTCGTTGATTGAGATACCAAGGATGGTAAGGAGCGCGACGATAAACAGCGATTCCACCTCGGCGCCGCGCACGTGGCCCAAGTAGGCAAAGAGGCCGGTCGGGATCAGCACATCGTGCACAAGTGTGACAATCGCGACGACGCCATACTTCCACGACTCAACCGGCTTTGAGACATGACGGAACGCAAACGCGATAAACAAGATGATACACAGGGTGACCAAGAAGAGCGCGATCCACGCCTTTTGCAACAACTCTGCGCCAAGGATGGGGCCCACAGAAGTGAACTGGTCTTCGTGCACGGTGCCCAAGGTGCCGAGCGCTTGCTCGAGTGTATTCTTTTCAGTATTCGAAAGGTCGCGCTGACGCAAGAGGTAGCCGTTGGCACCGGTTGGCTGCACGCGGATTTCGCCGAGCCCCAAGTGCGCGATTGCGCCCGTGACCGCAGACATGTCGGGGCGCGCGCCCGAGCCCGTCGCGACCGAGGTGTAGGACACTTGCAAGAGCGAGCCACCCGCCAGGTCGATGCCGGGCTTGAGCCCCCACAAGCCAATCGCCAAGAGCGCCAAGACAGACAGCGCTGCCGGGAGGATAAAAAAGTATTTGAGATTTTTTGAGATATCCATACGTTGTATAAAGTAGTGATTTTTGTAGTGACTACCGTTACAGATTAAAACCCGAGCGCATCAGGAAGCGGCCAACGCGCGAGGATGCACTGACCCCAAGCGCGAGCAGGAAGGTGCGCGAGATGGTGATCGCCGAGAGCATCGAGATGATAACCCCAAGACCAAACACCAGCGCAAACCCTTTGATGAGCGACGTGCCAAACCAAAAGAGGATGACTGCCGCGATGATGTGTGCAATATTGCTGTCACGGATCGCGTTCCATGCGCGGCTAAACCCTTCGCGGATCGCGTGTGACGCATCACGACCAGCAATCAACTCCTCCTTCATGCGCTCGGCAATGAGCACGTTGGCGTCGACCGCCAAACCGACCGAGAGGATAAACCCCGCAATGCCTGCGGCAGTGAGCACCACCGGCACCAACTTAAAGAGCGCGAGCATGAGCGCGACATAAATGCCGAGTGACACGACCGAGACAACGCCCGGCAAGCGATACCAAAAAATCATAAAGATAGAGAGCGCGAGAAAACCGATGAGCCCCGCGAGCACACCCGCGTGCGCAGCCTCGTCACCCAGCGTCGCGCCAATGGTCTGTGTTGACGCCAAGGTGATCGGCACCGGGAGCGCACCCAAACTCAAGTTGGTTGCCAAATCTTTTGCTTGCTGTGCCGTAAAGTTGCCCGAGATGATGGCGTTGCCGGTATCAATTTTTTCTTGGATAACCGGTGCCGAGAGTAACTTGCCATCGAGAAAGATGCCCAACTCGCGGCCAACGTTTTGGTCGGTGATGGATGAAAAGAGTTGCGTCCCCTGGCTGTTAAACGTCACCTCGACAACCGGGTTGCTCGCCATCGCGCTGCTCCCATTGCCAAACTGGAGCGCCGCCGAGGAGAGGTAGGTGCCCGTGAGCCCCGTGTCCTGGAACGCATCGGGGTTGACCGATCCATCAGCAAGCGTCGTCGACGCCTCAAAGCCGGGCTTTACTAACTTAAACTCAAGCGTTGGCGTCTGGCCGATCATCGCGATTGCGCGGTTTACATCCGTGACACCGGGCAACTCGACAATGAGACGATACGCACCATTGCCAAGCGCACCACCCTGCTGGGTCTGCACCACCGGCTCGCCCACGCCAAACGCGTTGACGCGGCGCTCGATCACCTGCTGGAGCGCTGCCATGTCGTCGGCAACCTGCGCGGGCGGAACCTTGCTGGTGTCGGCACTGTAGACCAAATGTGTGCCGCCCGAGAGGTCAAGCCCCAACTTAAACGCAAACGGGTTGGTCGGCGCATTGGTCTTCCATACAAAAAATCCGACCGCGGCTGCCACCACGAGCACCAGCACTGCGCTATAGCGAATTGCAAACATGCAGGCAGGATACCAGATAACGATGCCGATTAAAAGTACTTGACAAGTATAGGCAAAAGTAGCACCCAGAACGATACCGCTGTCTTACTTTTTGAGCAGTGTGAAAAGATTTTTGAAGAGCAGCGCGACGGCGATGGGGCCGACGCCACCGGGGACGGGAGTGAAGATGGATGCCACGTCGGCGCAGGCAGGGTCGGCATCGCCAACCACTTTGCCCGATGATTCGCTGGTGCCCGCATCAAACAGGATGACGCCTGGTTTGAGCATCTCGGGTTTGACCATGCCGGGGTTGCCCGCGCCGAGCACCACGACGTCTGCCGTTTTGAGTTGGTCGAGCGAGCCCTCGGTTTGCGTAATGACGCTCACGTGCGCGCCCATTTGTCGCAACAAGTTTGCGCATGGCTGGCCAACCAAGCGCCCCGCGCCGACGACCACTGCACGCTGCCCACGCAGCGACACATTTGAGCGCGTGAGAATCTCGGCCAGCGCCTCAGCCACGGGCGGATGCACCGCGCGGTCGCTGTCCTGCACAGCGGGGTTCATCGCATCAACATCAAGTGTCGGCGTGATTGCCGCGAGCACGCGCTCGGTGTCGATCTGTGGTGGCAGGGGGAGCTGCACGATGATGCCGTGCAGATCTTTAAACACCCACTGCACCGCATGCACCGCCACCTCGGTTGTCGTCTCTGCCGAAACAAACTCGCGCACCAACGTGACACGCAGCCGCTGCGCCACGCGCTCTTTGATTCGCACATACGACTCGCTCGCGGCGTCGCCGGCACTCAGGAGGACACCGAGTTTAATCTCGCCCCCAAACGAATCACGCTCACGCGAAAGCGCGGCAATAATCTCCTCTGCGATGTCGCGGCCATTGATAATCATGCGATGTGGTGGAGCGCTTTGAGCTCAGCGATGCCGTCGGCAAGCGCGATGGTCGGCTCCCACCCCAGGAGCTCTTTTGCACGTTCGACATTAGCACGGTGGTGCCTGGGCTCGACACGCGGCGTGATGTAGACGCGCTCGCCACCAATCATATCCGCGATGGCGTTGATCGTGCAATCCTTGCCCGAGCCGATGTTCATCATCTCACCATGCCCCACCTTGGGGCTCGTGAGCGCGAGGATATTTGCACGCACCACGTCGCGTACATGCACACTGTCGCGGGTCTGCTCGCCATCACCGGTAATAGTGATGGGCACACCACGCTTGCGCTGGTCGATAAACTTGATGATTGCCTGCGCGTAGGGGCCGTTTGGGTCGGCATTGGGGCCGTAAATATTGAAGTAGCGCAGAGACACCGTCGGTAACCCATAGTGGAGCGAGAAGTTTTTGCAGTACTGCTCGCCGATATATTTATGGATTGCGTACGGGCTCAGCGGGTTAGGCAGCTGAGTCTCGACAAAGGGCAGCACGGTTTGGTCGCCATAGGCCGCGCTCGACGCCGAGTACACCACGCGCCCCACGTGGGCGTCGCGCGCCGCGAGCAGCACCGACAGCGTACCATTCACATTCACATCGTGCGCCTCTTCGATATGGTCGATAGAAAATTGTACCCGCGGCAGTGCTGCAAGATGGAAGAGTCCTGCAACGTCGCCAAGCGACGCAAACAAATTACCGAGCGCCTGTGTGTCACGCACATCAATCTCGTGCAAGGTCGCCTCGGGAGGCACGTTCTCGCGCTTGCCGGCAACAAGCGTGTCAACCACGTGCACCGCGTAGCCCTCGGCCAACAATGCCGGCACCAAGTGCGAGCCGAGAAACCCTGCGCCACCAGTCACCACTACAGTACCTTTTGTTGTCATGTTTCTATTATGCATTACTTCGAGTAAGGATGCGCCGGATGGTCTTGATACCAATGGAGAGGTCGAGCGACAACGAGCGATGCTTTACATAAAACAGATCGTACGACAGTTTCATCCTGGTCGACTCGACATCGGCCGCATGATGCGGGTCGCCATGGTAGTAGAGCTGCGCCGAGCCAGAGAGCCCGGGCTTGATTAAATGCCGCACCGCATAAAACGGGATCTCTTTCTCATACGTCGCGACCAGTGCCGGCAACTCGGGGCGCGGCCCAATGAGCGACAACTTGCCCATGAGCACATTCCACAACTGCGGCAACTCGTCGAGACGTGATATGCGCAAGTAGTGCCCCACACGGGTCACCACCAGCTTGGTGCCACCTGCGCCATACTTGCCATTGTCGTTGCCCGTCATCGTGCGAAACTTGTAGATACGAAACGGTCTGCCGCCCTCGCCGATGCGCTCTTGGGTGATAAAAATGCTGCCGCCATCCTCGACATAAATCGCAAATGCAATGAACGGGTAGAGCACCAGCGAAAGCACCCCGAGCACGAGCGCAACACTCACGTCGATGCTCCGCTTGAGCGGGTCGTAGAGCACATGCGCCGAGCGCGACACATTGCGCGCGAGCCACGCGGGGTCAACCAGCGACAGCGGCACCCGACCAAATACCTCTTCGTACAACAGTGCTGAGTCGAGAAAGCGGATGCCCTGCAAGAGAAAATTGTAGAGCTCGGGGAATGCTGCCGACACGCGCGGGTCGTGGAAGTCGGCGATGATAAATCGCGGATGCGACTGCTCGACCGCGTCAACCACCATCGCCGCAAGCGAGTTTGAGACAGGCGCGATGACTCCCGCCACACGCGCGGGCGCATGGTAGGCCGAGCCGAGCGCAGCGATCATCTCGTCGATCTCGGGGCTGCTACCTACCACCAGCGCGTTCTCTGCTTTTTGCAACCCCAACCAAGGGAAGAGCACAGCGCGCCAAAAAAGTACGAGTAAAAATGACACGACGAGGTAGATAAAGAGAAGCGTCTTTGGTGCAATCCCAAAGATCGGCACGAGAAAGAAAAAAAGTGCGGCGATCACCAAGTTGAGCACTTGTGCCGTGAGTAGTGTGCTCGACAACGCACGGCGCGCGAGCAAGATGGATCGGCTCTCGTACAAACCGATAATAAAAAAGACACCCACCCACACGACAAACAACAAAGAGAACGGTACCAGGTGCGCCGCAAACACGGGGCCCGTCGGCACCTCGAACGCACGCAAAAAGAGCGACACCCATAGCGAAAAGGCAAAGAAGAATATATCCCCCAAGAAAAGTGCCGGCGTCCGGGGACGAAACGTTGTCGTCATAGAAGTGTTACAATAGTACAACTACCGGCAAAATACTCAAGTTGCATCATGGCCGAAAAACCGAAAAAATGCTTGCTGGTTATCACTAAATCCAACTGGGGTGGCGCCCAACGGTATGTCTACAACCTTGCCACCGCCCTGCCGCGGGAGGAGTATGCCGTGTCGGTTGCGCTGGGTGGCACCGGGGTTGCCGACAGTGCGCCGGGCGAGCTGGCGCAAAAGTTGGCAGCAGCAAAAATCCCCACACACCATGTGGCCGCATTTGCACGAGATGTCTCAGCGACAAGCGACGTGCGTGCTTTTTTTGAACTCCTCGCGCTCTTGCGCCGCGAGCGCCCCGACGTCGTGCATCTCAATTCGTCCAAGGCGGGTGGTGTCGGGGCGCTCGCGGCGCGGATTGCCGGTGTCAAAAAGATTATCTTTACCTCGCACGGGTTGGCGTGGGATGAGGACCGCAGCCCGCGTGCAAAAAAACTTATCAAACTATTTTCGTGGTGCACATTCATCCTGTGCCACCGCGTGATTGTTATCACACAAGACAACTTTGACCGCGCGCGAGCGCTGCCGTGGTGTCGCACAAAAATAGTACTGGTGCGAAGCGGATTACCAACGCTGCAGTTTGATACACGCGAACGCGCACGAGTGTCGCTCGCGCTCAAGGTGGGGCTTGTCGAGCACCACGACGCGGGCGCGCTGTGGATTGGCACCATTGCAGAACTTACTAAAAACAAGGGGCTGCCCTACCTCATCGGCGCAGCAAAGTTGCTCGCCGAGCACGGCGACACACGCCGGTTTGGCGGGCAGCGCTTCCACCTGTTCATCATCGGCGGTGGCGAACAGGAAAAGATGCTGCGTGCACTCATCACCGAGAACAACCTCGCGCACTGCGTGCATCTGGTCGGCCATGTCTCCGACGCCTACCGCCACGACCGCGCATTCGACATCTTTACGCTCACCTCGGTCAAAGAAGGGCTGCCGACCGTGCTGCTTGAGGCGGGCCAAGCGGGCATCCCCGTCGTCGCGAGCGACATCCCCGGCACGCGCGAGATTGTCACCGACGGCGAGACCGGACTCCTCTTCCCCACCAAAGATGCCGCCGCACTTGCCGAGCAACTCACCCTCCTCATCAACGACCCAGCACTGCGCTCGACACTCGCCACAAACCTCCAACAAAAAGTTGCCCACGATTTCTCCATCGAGCAGATGATTGAGAAAACGAAAAATCTTTACCGATCATAGCCGCCGGAAAACTCGCGGTCGAGGGAGTCGCGATGCGCAACACGCGCGTAGGCCGACATGCCCGAGAGCATCCCAAGCGCCAAAAACTCGGCAACAATGTGCGAGCCGCCATAGCTCATAAACGGAATAGTGTTGCCCGTCACGGGGAGAATACCCATGTTGATGCCCACATGGAGCGCAAAGTGTGCTCCGAGGTAGCACAGCACCCCGAGCGCAAAGAGTGTCTCGAAGTTGGTGGCGCCAACCGCAGCGACACCAAGGATGCGCCAAAAGATGACACCAAACAGCGCAAAGACAATGATGATCCCGACAAACCCCCACTCCTCGGAGAAAGCCGCAAAAATAAAATCGGTTTGATACTCGGGCAAAAAGCGCAGCTTGCTTTGTGTGCCGTAGCCGATCCCTTTGCCTAGGAGCTGCCCCGAACCCACAGCGATGGTCGATTGAAATGCGTTGTACCCGGTGCCATGGATATCGCGTGTCGGGTTGACGAAGTTGAGGATGCGCTGCTTTTGATACTCGTGGAATCCAAAGAGCCACAGTGCCGAGAACACCGTCGCCCCAAGCAGCAACACGACCGCCAAATGCTTTCGTGAGATGCCCGAGAAGAGCACCATCCCAAACCAAATAAGAAAGATGATGATTGCGCCACCAAAGTCGGGCTGCACCGCCACGAGCACAAACACAATCGCCGCATAGACACCCGACACAATAATATGCCGAAAGTTGCGTATCTCGATATGTCGACGAGAGAAATATTTTGCCAGCGCAATAATGAGCGCCAACTTTACAAACTCGACGGGCTCGATGCCAAGCCCACCAAACTCGAGCCAACTTTTAGCACCCTTGACCGCGTGGCCCAACAACACCAACAGCACGAGCGGGATAATAAGTGCGCCATAGAGCCCAGCGGCCACCGCGCGGCTGCGCAAAAATCGCCAATCGACAAACGCCGCACCAAAAAAAGTGGCGACGCCAATCGCAACCCACACCAATTGCCGCACAAAGAGCGGGTCGGCACCGGTAAACGAGTCCATGGTCACCAACCCGCAGACGCACAAACACAGTGCCGCCGCGAGCGTCACCCAATCAATCGAATGCGGTTGTTTGTGTGCGTTTTGTAGTGAGTTCATCTGTAGCAGATCTTAGAAAGACGGGAGGACGGTGATTTCTGCACGGACGATGTTTGGCACACCGGGGCTCCAGGTAAACACCACGTCGGTCGACGACTGATGCGACACAACGGGGATGACACTCTTGGACGCGGCGCGCGCAATGTTGTCCGCATCGAACAACACCGCAACGACCGCAAGATTGTGTACGTCATCAATAGTCCCGTTGTTGAGTTTGGCAGTGAGGCGCGAGCCATCGGTTGCCAACTCTTGATTGCTCACTGTCACCAGCGGGATCGACGTGGGCATAACGGTATACCACACCGGCGGCTGCGAAAACGCAAACAGCGTGCGCGCTACGACACGATTACCCACGTCGACCACGGGCTCGACAATGGGGATGGTTTGGAGCGGCGGCAAGTCGGCCACACCGTCGTGCTCGATAATGAGATTATTGTCTGCATCATAAAAACGGAATGAGTATGGCACCTGTTTGGCAGCCGCGTTGACATTATCATTTTCGATATATGCCGCCGCAGCCGCGGTCGACGGCCCATTGGGGAATGCCCGCGCCCACAACACCAGCGGGTCGCGCGTCTGGCTGGGGCACAACAGCGCACACGAGCCGCCACAATCAACGCCGAGCTCGTTGCCATCTTTCTTACCATCAAAACAGGTAGGTGGCGCAGTAAAAAAATATTCCCATATAAAAATCAGCGCCACGAGCGCAAGCGCGCCCGCCACCCCCATATAGAGCATCTTTCTCCGTGCACTCCAAGACAACATATGCTCTGTATTGTAACAGAAAAGACAAAAGCCACACCTATCTATACGAATATTCGAGCACGAAAAAAAGCCGCATCAGGTGCGACATCTAGAAAACGGAGTATTTAGACCCTCTACTCTGGCGGTTAGCTACTCTCCCGCGCGGTAAAGCGCAGTACCATCGCCACTAGCGAGCTTAACTTCCGTGTTCGGAATGAGAACGGGTGTGACCCCGCCGTTAAACCACCAGAGTGGAACGTCTAAATTATTTTTTGGAAAGGTTGACTGTAATTTGCGCCACGTTGGCGCTCGACAACAAATTATTGCGATTCTCAAGTTCTAATTCCCTCACAAGAGTAGGAAACTCGATCGATTAGTACATCTTGGCTCAGCACATTGCTGTGCGTACACCTAATGCCTATCAACGTGATCATCTCTCACGGATCTCAAATGATTACTCATCTTAGAGTCGGCTTCGCGCTTAGATGCTTTCAGCGCTTATCCAATCCCGACATAGCTACTGGGCGATCCGCTTGGCAGCAGAGCCCACACACCAGAGGTCAGTTCACTCCGGTCCTCTCGTACTAGGAGCAAATCTCTTCAATAATCGACGCCTGCAGTAGATAGGAGACCAACCTGTCTCACGACGGTCTGAACCCAGCTCGCGTATCACTTTAATTGGCGAACAGCCAAACCCTTGGGAGCTTCTTCACCCCCGGGATGTGATGAGCCGACATCGAGGTGCCGAACTCTGCCGTCGCTATGGACGCTTAGGCAGAACTAGCCTGTTATCCCCAGAGTAGCTTTT
>CAIJFH010000017.1 GCA_903819895.1 Candidatus Adlerbacteria bacterium | reverse complement strand
GCTCGAATATGCATGCCGACCCCTCGTAATTTCTCAATCACGAACCGCTCCTGCGCACAGAGATGCGTGTACGTTTTCATACAAAATGGTTTTGCCACTAATGCATCCATTCTGTCCTACTTCAAAGGTAACTGGGTGCAAAAAATGAGGTAAAGAACATGTCGAACCCTAACGATACTGTCTTGTTGGTTGGGCCGTTCAAGTTCGATATTTTGAAACGAGAAATTACGTTTCAAAAAAGCTTCGAGTTTAATATTTCGGAACGAGAAATTACGTCTCAAAGCAGCGAGGTGGAACCCGTTCAAAAAAGCAGCGAGGTGAAAATCGTTGTCGCATCATTTCCAAAAAGAGATTCATGCTGGCTCAGGATGTTGCTGTTATTAGCGCGGCATCCAGACAGGGAGATGCCCGCGGCGTACATTGCGGAACAGTTGTCGAAATTTGCACCAGAGCAAATTGAAGTGGGAAAGACACCAAATATTCCGAAGCACGTGGAGGCCGCGCGAAAATTTCTCGCGCAGCTGTCCACCGGCGCTGATGCGTATTTGGTCGGTGATAAAAGATCGGGATATGCGTTGCGATCATCTGTCGATGATCCTCGCTTGGTGTGGTAGGGCGGCCTCGCAAGGGGTCGCCTTTTCCTTAATCACACCTTTGCCCCGTGTGGTAGAAAATCGGTGTACAATACTGAGCATATGTGTTTTTCGGCGACGGCGAGTTTTGTGGCGGGTGGCGCGCTTGGTGCGGCTGGTGTCGCGACGCTTGCGCAGACAAAAAATAAAAAGCAGATTCCGGTCGCGAGCATCCCGCTGATTTTTGCCGCGCAGCAAGCGGTCGAGGGTGTGGTGTGGTCGTCGTTTGGTGTGCCGGTCGTCAACACCGTCGCGACCTATGCATACACGTTCATCGCCAACGTGGTGTGGCCCGTGTTCACGCCGCTGGCGCTGTTGGTGATCGAGCGCGACCCGATGCGCCGGCGATTGCTCGAGGCGCTGTCGCTGGTGGGTGCCCTGCTTGGTGCGTATCTTTTGTACGGCATTATCTCGCAGCCGATTGTCTCGCACATCGTCAACTGTAGTATCGGCTACACCTACAACTACGCCTACCCACACACGACGCTCGCGCTGTATTTGTTGGCGACCTGTGGGAGCTGCTTTGTGTCGAGTCATCGGCGCATCAACCTCTTTGGTGTCGTGCTGCTGGTCTCGTTTATCATCGCCGCGTGGTTCTATACGCAGACCTTTTTCTCGGTGTGGTGCTTCTTCTCTGCGATCCTTAGCGGCATTATCTACCTGCATGTCCGACGTTCTGCGGCGGCTCGCTAGCGGTGGGGATTATGCGCGTTTGAGTGTGGTATTCTGTACAGGCGCAGGTAGATGTCTGCGACAGGGGATTATCAAATATATATAGAATAAGAGTATGCATCGTATACGAAATGGCGTGCTCGGCGTGGTGTTGGTGCTTGCGGTCTTGATTGCTGCGACCCCAGCAGGCCCAGCGCGTGCAGCGACGCTCACCAGTGCGCAGGTCAGTGCGATTATCGGGCTGCTTAATGTGTTTGGTGCCGATGCCAGCACGGTGAGCCAAGTGCAAGCGGCACTCACGGGCCAAGGAGGTGGCGCGGGGACGCCGCCGTCGCAGGGTCAGGCATCATCGACTCGCCCATGGCAGGGAGGTGACAACGACCATGGTGCGGGGCAGCCGGGTGGTGTGCGCAGCGCGGTCGTCAACGGTGTTGTGACTGCGAACACGGGTTCGTTGATTGTGGTTCAAGCAACCAACGGCACATCGACCGTGCTCACGGTCACTGCATCGACAACAGTTCAGGTGTTTGCAACTTCGACTGCGTCGACCACGCAGCCAGTGCAGCCGACCGCTGGCACCATCGCGAGCATCCTTGTTGGGATGAAGATTGCTGCAGATGGCACCGTGGGTGCGAACGGCAACATTACCGCGGTGCATATCCGCGTTGGCGCGCTGCCGCCTCCTCCGGCGCCGGGTGCCGGTCAGAATAATCCAAACCGACCAGATGGGCGTGGTGATGATCACACAAACAATGGCAACGGCAATGGGTTGGGCAAGCCGCTCTGCTCGCTCCTCAATCGCGACCTTGGGTTGGGCTCGCGAGGTGATGACGTTGCACAGCTCCAGCAGCTGTTGGCACAGGATCCGGACACGCACTTTAGCGCGACTTCAACGGGCTATTTTGGCAAGTTGACGGTTGATGCGTTGGCACGCTTCCAGCGTGCGCATGGTGTCGCGTCGACGACGGGCAGTGTTGGCTCGTTGGTGCACACGTTCTTTGACCAGCGCTGCGGATCGAGCACTCCACAGCACTAGGGTGGACACGTGTGTACAGTAGAGGCAATCTATGCCATACTGGAGGTGTCGCATAGGACTAAAGAAACGAGGTCGGATTTCTGAAGAAGCAACAAAAACAATCAACCAGAGTATGACCGGAACAATCAAGACCCTTACGGATCGCGGATTCGGATTCATCGCACGCGAAGGCGAGGCGAAGGATCTCTTCTTCCATTCCAAGGATCTCGTCGGCGTTACCTTTGATGAGCTCCGCCAGGGTGACACTGTCACCTTCGAGGTTCAGCAGGGTGACAAAGGCCCGAGCGCAGTACGCGTTTCTCGCGTATAAGCACTCGGCCACCCGTCGAACCAAAAGCCGCCCACCCGGGCGGTTTTTGTGTCGCCCTTGCTATTTGTACTATAAAACACTATACTAACGGTCCTTAGTCAAATTATCGTCTAAATTACAGTATATGGGAGCATTTAAGAAGACAGGCGGATTCGGTGGACATGACAGCAGGGGTGGCGACCGCGGCGGGTTCCCTGGTGGCGATGATCGCCCACGCTTTGCCAACAAAGGGTTTGGCGGCAAAAGTTTTGGTAATAAGTTTGGTGGCGGTCGCGAGGATCGCGGCCCGGTCGAGCTCTACACCGCGACCTGCGCCGAGTGCGGCAAGCAGTGCGAGGTGCCCTTTCGCCCCAATGGTCAAAAGCCGGTTTTTTGTAAGGAGTGTTTTGGGAGCAAGCGCGGCGCGCCGGTTGGTGAGTTTCGCGGCCCGGCACCCGAGCGCACCTTCCTCAAGCGTGACTTCGCTCCTGCACATGCACACACGCCCAATCGTGACCAAGCATTGCCGTATACAAAAGCAGCTGCCGACCCGCGCATCGACGAGCTCAAGCGACAGGTTGAGGTCGTTACCAAAAAGCTCGACTCGTTGACCGACCTCGTGCGCTCGCTCGCATCAAACACAGCACCTGCTGCACCCGTGGTTGCAAAAGTAATCGCGAAGACAGCACCAATGATTCCGGTTGCAAAATCCGCTCCTGCAAAAGTTGCACCAAAAGCAGTAAAGAAAGTTGCAAAGAAAGCAGCAAAAGCGAAGAAGTAAAAAACTATGAAGGTCTTGTCCGCAGAGTTTGTCAAAGGGATTCGCGGCACCAACGAGGTGGCGACCGACGGCGTGCCGCAGGTGTGCTTTGTTGGTCGCTCCAATGTGGGCAAGTCGAGTGTCATCGCGGCAATAACGGGCAACAAGTCGCTGGTCAAGATCAGCAACACGCCGGGCAAGACGCGTGAGATCAACTTCTTTCGCATCAATGGCAAAAAATATCTGGTCGACCTGCCGGGCTACGGCTACGCGCGCGTGAACCCAGAGGAGAAAGAGAAGCTGCAAAAACTCATCGTGTGGTACTTGACCGACCCGACCATCCGCCCCGAGCGCGTGGCGCTGGTTATCGACAGTCGCGTCGGCATCACCGCGTTTGACCAGCAGATGTTGGAGATCTTGCGCGACCATGCGCACCCGTTTGTAATTGTTGCAAACAAAATTGATAAGTTGACGCAGCGCGAGTTGGCGGCGCAGATGGTAAAAATAAAAGCGGCGGCAGGGGAGGCAGACATCATCACCACTTCAGCGATCAAACCAAACGGCGTCAAAACTCTCGTCGAGAAACTCTTCGGCTAATTTTTCCGCATCTCTTTTGAAATCCTGCTAGGATGTAAAGAGTTTTTTAGAATACATGCTATGAAATGTGAGCAAGAGCAGCTGTGGGATGTGGTAGTCATCGGCGGTGGCCCCGCGGGGATGATTGCCGCGGGGCGCGCTGCCGAGCGCGGCAAGAAAGTGTTGCTCTTGGAAAAAAACGCGACACTCGGCAAGAAGCTGCTCATCACGGGCGGCGGGCGATGTAATGTGACGAACAATAAAATAGATCTGCGCACCCTGCTCCCGAAATATGGCGCGAGCGAGCCGTTTCTCTATTCTGCATTCGCACAATTCGCCGTGGTCGAGACGCTCGACTTTTTTCGCGCACGCGGGATGGAGGTCAAAGAGGAGAATGATGGGCGGCTCTTCCCCGCGAGCGAGCGAGCGCAGTCGGTCTTGGATGTGCTCATGCACTATATAGAAGAGCAGGGTGTGGTGGTGCGCACAGGCGCAGTAGTTGCAAGTATTTCGCGCAGTGCAGAGGTCAGTGCTGGCGCACCTATGTTTCATATTTCGTTGCAGGATGGTGCGATTATTCAAAGCAAAAGTTGTGTTGTTGCTGTGGGCGGCACGTCGCACCCCGAGACGGGCTCAACCGGCGACGGCTTTGCCTGGATGCGCGCGCTCGGGCACACCGTCAAAGACAATACCTTTTCGCTCGTGCCGGTGGCGCTCCAAGACAGCTGGGTCGCCACGTGCGCGGGTGTCACATTACTTGATGCAAAGCTTTCCATCTATCTGGACGGCGTCAAACAGCCGCTACAGAAACAGCAGCAGCGGGGCAGAATTCTTTTCACTCATGTGGGGCTGAGCGGCCCGCTTGTCCTCAACCGCAGCAAATATATCGGCGAGCTCTTGGGGCAGGGCGAGGTCACGCTCGCGCTGGACCTTTTCCCGACCCTCGACCCAGGCGCACTGAAAGCTCGCGTGCAAGAGCTTTTGATAGGCGAGAGTAACAAGCAAATTAAAAACACGCTGGGCGATATTTTGCCTGGGGCGCCGCTCCCCAAGTCGCTCGTCGCGGCGCTGCTCAACCTCGCCAACATCAACGGCGACACGCCAAACCACAGTGTCCGCAGCGAGCAACGCTCACTGTTAGTATCGCTGTTAAAACATATCCCGCTCCACGTGTCGCACTTGCTCGGCGCCGACAAAGCGATCGTCTCCTCGGGCGGTGTTGTCCCCAACGAAGTCGACTTTAAAACCATGCAGTCGCGTGTCGTCCCCGGCCTCTACATCGTGGGCGACCTGCTCGACATCGACCGCCCCTCCGGCGGCTACTCCCTCCAACTCTGCTGGACCACCGGCTTTGTGGTCGGCAACTCGTGCTAGATGTCCAAATAAAATAAGATGCATAGTATAGTGTGTGTATGTTGGTCAACGAAGAAAAACTGCACACGGTCTATGTCTTTATTGATGCGTCCAACTTGTGGCAAGCGCAGAAGGCAAAGGGGTGCATGTTTGACTATGCGAAACTCAAAACCTTTTTAAAAGAGAAGTTCTCCGCCTCGCATATTGAGCTGTTTTACTACACAGCGTATCCTGCTGAAGGGACTCGTGATCATGACCTGGAGGGGAAACATAAATTCTATACTTACCTCAAGAAAGGGCTTGGGTTTACAGTGCGAAAAAAGGAGCTCAAGCGGATTGTGACGCATAGCGACGTGGGTGACTCGATACAAGAAAAGGGGAATATGGATGTAGAGATGACTATTGATGTTATCCACACTATGAAGAAGTATGATACGGCGATCTTGTTTACTGGTGATTCTGATTTTCTTGCACTCGTGACGTATATCAAAAATGGAGGCAAGAAGGTCTACATATTTTCTTCTAAAAACAACGTCTCCCAAGAGTTGCGCACCGGAGGGGACGGGTATTTTGATGTCTTGCTGATTGAGGCGGATATCTGGGGTCGAGAACTTAAGCATCGTGCTGTCCAGATCTAGACCTGAGACACAAAGCCGCCCTCCGAAAGGAGGGCGGCCCTTGGATGTAGTACCCTAACGGTTCATGACTGAACCGAAAGATATGTATAAGATACACCACTTTCTTTTGGAAGGCAAGGGATTATCCACCGGCGGGGTGGTGGGTAGTTTTTGTGCCGCGCTTGCACCCAACCACAGTGTCTGCGTCGCACTTGCTTGTTGCTAACAAAGTAATTGTTTCATCCGGCGACTACTCTCTCCAACTCTGCTGGACCACCGGCTATGTGGCTGGGAGTCATTGCTAGTGGGGTAGTGCGACTGGTGCCCAATAGTGGTACGCTAGATATGCTAGGAGCAGGTATTTAAAGTCATATGTCTAAAAATAAAGATTCTGGCGATACTGGCGAGCTGGATGTGGTGGAAAAAGTGCCTTGTCCAAATTGCGGTAAGAAGCTAATGATCTTGCCGCCAAATTATCCGCTGTACGATGTCCAATGTGTCGGATGTAGTTTTCGTGCGCAAATTAAGACGAATAACTGTAAACCAAAATCTGAAATATTCGGTGCAGGATGGGATATTATGGAGAAGGTTTTAAAGTCCGGCTTTATTACTCCACCTCTTATTACTAATTTTGTCTGGAGCGACAAGACCGGTGGACATCAAGAAATCAGATTCTATCCTTTTATACCAAAGAAGAACCTAAAAATGCATCAACTATCATCAACAGCTCGTCGAGCGAACTATAAGATGTTTAATTATATAGGAATCGACAAGCTTCCGTTTTTTGTTCTGTTGTCGAAATAATCTAGATGTATGCCCCACCCATTTTCACAGATGTTTGAGAAGGCGCTGCGCAAAAGTACGGCGGAGGAGAACTTTGTGCTCGAGGAGGCCGAAGCGTTGCGAAGGAAGGGGTATAGTGTACGGGAGATTTATGATGTGCTGGCAAAGCTCAAACAGGAGTTGGTGATGGACAGAGATGTCGAGGTGGTTGGCGAGGCGCTCGAGGAGTTTGGCCGGTATCTGGCGGAGTAATGCACTGCTCGGTCTCTTGCGTTGGTGTGTATACGATGTGCCGCCGATGGAGATGTTCTCCATCGGCGGGTCGGACGCATTGCATGTTGTTACAACTCACTCAACGTCTCGCTCCCTCTGTGTCGACCCAACTTGCGTGTGCGTGGGCGGGGCCCGTTGGGGCTTGGTGGTCGCTGCGAAGGGAGCGGTGCTGTGGCGTTGGCCATGGTGAGTACGTGGCCAACGCGGTTGTTGAGATTGGTCCCGTCTGGGTTGGGCCAGCCGTACTTGGTGCCCCACCCATGCTCGGTGACCAGCAGGCGGCCGATGTCCTCGAGTCGAAGGGGAGGTGTCTGCTTTGCCAGTGCTCTGACGATCGCAAGATCCTCCGTTTTATATTTTGATACGCCGCCGGGGCGACTCATCGCGGTTTCCTTTTTTGTGCTGCTCTGTATAGTATAGCCGCTCTTGTGGTATGCTAGAGAAAATTTATATCCCCATGCAAGAACTACGCGCAACTATTTTTGGCCGGGTGCAAGGGGTGATGTATCGCGACTTTGCGCAGCGCAAGGCGCGGGGCTTAGGGCTCGTGGGCTATGTGCGCAATTTGTCCGATGGCACGGTCGAGATGGTCGCGCAGGGCGAGCAAAAAACACTCGAGCGCTTGGTCGAGAAGTTGCATCGCGGCCCGCTCCTTTCGCGTGTCGAACGGGTTGATGTGGCGTGGCATGTGCCGACACAGACCCACCCCGATTTTTCTATTCGATGGTAGTATGGGTGTATGACTCAACCAATTCTCGAAGAGAAGCAAGTGCTAAACGTCGTGCTCAAGACCCGCGTGCGCGACGAGCGTGTTGGCGGAGATAATCCGTATCGTTGGCAGGATGTGTCGACGGGTGATTTGTTTGTCGGCAAAAAGGTGGTGCTCTTTGCGCTGCCGGGCGCGTTTACGCCGACGTGCTCGACAACGCACCTGCCCGAGTACGAAGCGGCATATGATGAGTTGAAGGCGCTTGGTGTCGACGAGGTGTACTGCCTGTCGGTCAACGATGCGTTTGTGATGTTCCAATGGGGGAAGGCGCAGCAGGTGTCAAAGGTCAAACTATTGCCCGACGGCTCGGGTGATTTTACGCGCGCGATGGGGATGCTGGTCAAGAAAGATAATTTGGGGTTTGGTGAGCGCTCGTGGCGCTACAGTTTCTACGCCGAGGATGGCGTCATCAAAAAAGCGTTTATCGAGGATGGCTTTGGCGACAACTGCCCCAACGACCCATTCCTGGTCTCCGACGCAGCGACTATGGTTGCGTATCTTAAATCGCGGTAGTGTTAGTTGGCAATTTTTCGCGTGTGCCAAAACTCGCCCCACTCGCGTAGAAAGTCGGAGCTGCTCCATTTCTTGTCCCAGCCGATACCTGAGATAACCTCGATGCCATGCTTTTTGCAGGTGTTCCACTCGGGGATGTTGGTCTCGTCGATGCGGTCGCCACCTTTGGTAAAGAGGTGTGGGCGGATACGGTCGAGAGCGACGATGACCGTTTGGTCGTTCTCGATCTCAAAGGGGATCACGTAGTCGACGCCGTTGATGTACGAAACAATGTGGCAGCGAGTATCGATATCCATAAATGCTCGCCCTTTTTTGTTGCGCAGGAAAGTATCGCCGTTGACGATAACAACCAGCGTGTCGCCCAACTTTTTTGAATCATGCAGGCAGGATACGTGCCCTGGGTGGATGGGGTCGAAGCCGCCAGACGTACAAACAATTTTCCCTAGGGTGTCGCGGATAGAATCGAACTCTTCAAATGAGAGAATAGTCGCCGGATGCATACTGCGGTGGTTAGTTGTATATGCATACAGTATACGCCTAACGTAGGGGCAAGCACCAGTTGCACCCTTTTTGTCGTTTCTGGCGTATACTCAGGGTAGGAGATTGAAAACACCTAGGGCGTTATCCGCTGGGTATTTCCAATCCCCTTTCACAGCAAGGAGTGTGACTATTGAGGTTGTTCCTCATTATCTCGGTGCTGCTCGCCAGTGTCCTGTCCACAGGGCACACTGAGTCGTCTCAGATGACGGCTGTGGCGAGTTGGTACCGGGTGTATCCTGGGTACCAATTGCCAGGTAATCAGGTTGTGCGGCAAGGTCAGACGTTGTTTGCTGCACATCCGTGGCTGCCAATGGGTACAAAAATAAGAGTAACCACCCAAAAGGGGAGGAGCATTGAGCTCGAGGTCCGAGATCTCGGACCTGCACCAAGGGTGATAAAAAAAGATCCGAACCGGACGCTTGATCTTACGCCTGATGCGGCAAAAGCGCTTGGGTTCGGTCCTAAGGGCGAGGGGCTTATGCCCGTCACCATCGAAGTTCTTTCTGACTAACGCCCATCCAATGGGGCGGCCGGTACCTCGCGTGCGCGTGGGGTACCGGCTTTTTCTTTGCTGTGTTTTCATCACCGTAACTGCCATCTACCACTCTGGCGTGGTCGGGTGTATGATGTCGCCATGAAAGAGTATGCTGTCCGTGGGCGCAATGTGATAATTCGTCTCGGCTATCGCTACCTCTGCAAGCCGTACTTTTTTGCCCGCGACCCCGAGCAAGTGCACAACCAGATGATCATGGTGGGGAATATGCTCGGTCGCGTGTGGCTCGGCCGCGCGCTCACGTCGCTCCTCTTTAATTATTCCCATCCATCGCTGCAGACGAGTGTGCTCGGGATTGAGTTTCCCAACCCACTCGGGCTCTCGGCTGGCTTCGATAAAAACGCCGACTTGGTTAGCATTGTCCCGTCGGTTGGGTTTGGGTTTGAGGAAGTGGGCTCCATTACGGGCCAGTACTGCCCCGGCAACCCCAAGCCCCGCATGTGGCGGCTCATCAAATCAAAATCGCTGGTGATTTACTACGGGCTCAACAATCGCGGCTGTGTCGCGATTGCGCAGCAGCTGCGCCGCACACTTTTTCGCATCCCGGTCGGCACCAGTGTCGCGATGACCAACTGCGCGGCCAACCTCGACCGCGCGCAGGGCATCAAGGATTTTGCAACGGCATTTCGCGAGTTGGCCGACATCGGCCACTACACAACCGTCAACATCAGCTGCCCCAATGCGCAGGGTGGGCAACCGTTTGTCGACCCTGTGGCGCTCGAGCAACTGTTGACCGAGCTCGACACCATCCCCACTAAAAAGCCGGTGCTCATTAAACTTTCGCCCGACCTTACCTTTGACCATGTCGACATGCTGCTCGACATTGCCAAACGACATCGCGTCGATGGTATCATCTGCACCAACCTCACCAAACCGCGCGACAACCCCGCGGTGGTCGACGACCCATCGCTCATCCCCGACGTGGGTGGGCTCTCGGGCGCGCCAACGCGCGAGCTGTCCGACGCACTGCTCGCGCACATCTACGCGCGCGAGGGGAGGCGGTTTGTGCTGGTCGGTGTTGGTGGCATCTCGACCGCCGAGGATGCCTACCGCAAGATCCGCCTCGGCGCGTCGCTCTTGCAGATGATCACGGGCATGATCTTTGAGGGCCCGCAGGTCGTGTCTGAGATCAACCAAGGTCTCGCGGCGCTCCTCGCCCGCGACGGTTTCACCAACATCTCCCAAGCGGTCGGTGTCGATGTGCGTTTATAAAATCTCCCCCTATCTTTTTTCGAGTTAATAGCAAAAACGGGAGGATGTTTTCGATGTATCATGGCGTAACTACAAGCTAAAACCATGAACACATTCGTATGCTACGAAAAAAAGGGGTATCAGATGCCCCATCTGCGGCTCCACAGACACCAAAAAGAATGG
>CAIJFH010000016.1 GCA_903819895.1 Candidatus Adlerbacteria bacterium | reverse complement strand
TATTGCGTCAGTGACTGAGGAAGATCTGGCAGCATGCCACGCCTTTCTCAACGACCGTCCGCGTGAGTGCTTGGGGTTTCAGTTCCCGTCGGTGTATTATTCGAGTGTCCAGAGTGTCCTACTTGAGGGGTAGCGGGAGGACAACACATGAGTCGACCATATCACCACACCTTGTACATTTCCACCACTTCTGAGACGAATCACCATGATTGTTCAGCTGGCGGTGTGAAAAATTGGTGGAAGAATTTCTCGCATCGACATCCGAACGAAACAGGACCCCTTTTGGGGGTCCTGCGGTTTTGGAATATTTTGTGAATATCACCAACTCGCAAGACCCCCTTTCCAAAGGAGGACGTTCTTCCAAATGAAGACCTGCGAGTGCTGCATACCGATGACTATATACAAACGCCCCAAACCCGTCAATCGACCCTGTTGTGGATTACTCACTCCCCTTTTTGCCACCGAGCAAAGATGCCGCACGGGAGGAGCCGCGCATCTTGTACACGCCCACGAGTATGTGCAGGCACCTTCCCTGTCTGTGCAGATATTGCTTGCTCGATCGCCAGGTCGCCATACTGGATGCTGCCGCCATATTTTTTTACAAAACGTTCGAGATTGTAGGCAAACGCCAACGGCGAGTAGCCGGCCGCATAGCCGTTGATGAGCACAAACAGCGGCTGGTCGCTGAGCAGCTCCTCGCACAGGCGCAGGAGTTCGAGAAAATCCTCCTCGATCTTCCACAGTTCGTTTTTGGGCCCGTGACCAAAGGCGGGCGGATCCATGATGATACCGTCATACTTTTTGCCGCGCTTGATCTCACGTTTCACGAATAACAGCGCGTCTTCGACAATCCAGCGGATCGGCGCGTCTGCGAGCCCCGAGAGTGCTGCGTTTTCTCGTGCCCAGGCAACAGCGGTCTTGGATGCGTCCACATGTGTCACTTCTGCGCCCGCCTGTGCCGCCGCGAGTGTCGCGCCACCTGTGTAACCAAAGAGATTCAGAATAGACACAGCCGGAGCCGAAGATTGTAAAGCGAGCGACTGGCTGCCTCGTCCGACGAGGCCCGAAGGAGCAAGCGGAGCAATCTTCGGCGAAGAGTTTACAACACCAACGACGTCTCGCACCCAATCCCAGTTTGAGAGCTGCTCGGGGAAGAGTCCGGTATGTTTAAAGGAGGTCGGCCGGATGAGAAACTGCAGGCCACCAAACGCAATCTGCCACTCGTGAGGGAAATCCTTGCTCGTGAGCCAATCACCACCCCTACCCTGCCCCGAGGCACTCTCGCCACCACGGCCACGCACATAGCGCCCATCGGCCTTTTCCCACATCGAGCGCGGCAGCAACGGCTCCCATAGCGCCTGCGGGTCGGGTCGCGCAAGCACCATATCGCCATAGCGCTCGAGTTTCTGCTCTCTGCCCGAGTCGAGCAAAGAATAACCTTGATCTGGCTTCGTTATAAGGGTTACACGTTCCATGTGAAACTCAATTTTACTGGTCGGGCCGCCGAGAATCGAACTCGGTCAACCTGCTCCCAAAGCAGGTGTACTACCGGTATACTACGGCCCGGTTGTTTTGCTACTCTACCACAGATTGCCAGATTATTCTGTATATTCCTCTCACACCTCACGTAAAGGACACTCTTTTCACCTCGTTGTCCTTTAGATAATTATATTTTCCAACACTTGTACCCGGGCGCGCCGTGTTTCAAAATCGAGATACACGCACGCCAAATCAAGCTGCCACGCTTGTTGCTCACGAATATGCTTCTCCAATAAGTAGGTCTGGATCACGCGCGACAATCGCCGGAGCTTCTGTGGGTGCATATTCTCCTCTGGTCTATATGTTTCACATGAACCATCCCCTGCTCCACCCTCCTTCCCCACCCCACCCAAAGCACGAGAGATCGACTTAACCTCCACAAATCGCAGCCGCTTCTCCCTATCCTCAGCCACAATGTCGATTTCGCCCCAGGGGCGCCAATAATTTCGTTCAATAATCCGCCACCCCTTCCCCACCAGATATGTGCACGCGATATCCTCCCCCACATCTCCAATCGCTCGTTTTGCGCTTTTTGCCATGGTTTCAAAGCCGTCTAGGCCTGTCTTTTAATACACATGTCCCCAAGGTTATCCACAGGTTTCGCCAAAATATCCTTATTTACCAACAAACCTATTATCCACTCAAAGGACGTTTTTGGACCTGTCTTTAGTGCGGCCAGGGAGAATCGAACTCCCGTCTGCTCCTTGGCAAGGAGCCGTCATACCATTAAACTATGGCCGCTTACGAACCCGCACGGAAAACACTATAGCATACTTTTTTTCGGTGCGCCCGGCAGGATTCGAACCCACAACCCCTTGGTTCGAAGCCAAGTGCTCTATCCATTGAGCTACGGGCGCATATACGCTCCATACCGGAGGTATGGTACGATTGTGCCATGCCTCAGCTCCAAAGCCAAATCCCAGCCGAAGTTTCACGAATAACAGCCACCCTCGAGGCGGCTGGCTACCAGGCCTGGATCGTCGGTGGCTGCGTGCGAGACCTGCTTATTGGCCGCAAGCCAAAGGATTGGGACATCACCACCAATGCCAACCCCGAGCAAATCCAAGGATTGTTCGAAAACACCTTTTATACCAACGAATTTGGCACTGTCGGCGTTGTCAACGAGCCCATGGACGGCGGGGAAGTAGACCCGAGTGTTCGTGTCGTCGAAATCACTCCCTACCGACTGGAGGGGAAGTACAGTGACGCTCGACGCCCAGATAGCGTTATTTTTAGCCAAAATATAGAGGATGACCTCAAGCGTCGCGATTTTACCATTAACGCGTTGGCGTATAACGCAACAACAGGGGAGCTACTCGACCTCTACGAGGGCATCAAGGACATCCACGCTGGCCTCCTACGAGCAGTGGGCGACCCACAGGAGCGTTTTGGTGAGGACGCGCTGCGGATTATGCGCGCCGTGCGCATCGCCGCAGAACTGGGCTTTGTCATCGAACCTGCAACCAAACAAGCAATGGCGCAGTGTGCCGAGCAGCTGGCAAAAATATCCAAAGAGCGCATCCGCGATGAGTTTGTGCGCATCATCAACTCCCAAAAGCCAATGCAGGCGCTTATTTTGAGCCGCGAAATCAACATCTTGCGCTTTATCGCGCCCGACCTAGAGCAGGGGATTGGCGTCGACCAAAACCAGGCGCATAGCTTTGACGTATACGAGCACAACCTCCGCGCGCTCCAGCATGCCGCAGACAAGGGCTGGGGCTTTGATATCCGCATCGCTGCGCTGTTTCATGACATCGGCAAGCCAGCGACCCGCCGCTGGTCGGAGGAGAAGCGCGACTGGACATTCCACGGGCATGACGTCGTGGGGGCCAAAATCGCCAAAAAAGCCCTAGAATCACTCAAGTTTCCACGTGAAACAATCGAAAAGACGCGAAATCTGGTGCGCTGGCACATGTTCTTCTCCGACCCGGACAAAGTGACGCTCTCAGCTGTGCGACGCATTATCACCAACGTTGGGCGCGAAAATATAGGCGATTTAGTGCAGCTGCGCATCTGTGACCGCATCGGCACCGGCCGCCCCAAAGAGCAGCCATTCCGCTTTCGCAAATACCAAGCGATGATCGACCAAGCGCTACGGGACCCTATATCTGTCACCATGCTCGCTATCGACGGCAAGCGCGCAATGGAGGTAACGGGGGAGAACCCAGGACCCCGCATCGGCTGGCTTTTGCACGCACTCCTCGAGGATGTGCTCGACGAGCCCGTGCGTAACACTGCAGAATATTTGGAAACAAAAATAAAAGAATTATCCACACTCCCCGACGAGCAACTAAAAGCAATTGGCGTCGAAGCAAAGAGCAAAAAAGAAGAAGCCGAGGAGGCCGATTTGGAGGAAATCCGTAAAAGACATTTTGTTGATTAGGGCTTTATATTAGGCGTTTTATGCCTGTCTTTGTGTACCTTGCGCACCTGGCATGTCCGTTATCCACACCAATGTCCTTTACACTGTCTTTTATGCGCGTATGATTACCAGTAGAAAAGCGTCAGTTAATAAATCAGCAAGGAGTTTGAGTTTTGGTGAACCCTGCATCAATATTCGAACTTCTCAAAAATAGATTAGCTAAAGACGATTAGTACATTCTGTAAAGTCCGAACCGCGCGCGGACAAACAGAGAACACATAACGACTATTTCAAACCCTTTGACGTTGGCAATACGTAATCCTCTCACACACATCCACAACTATATGTTGTGAAATAAAAAAGGTATTACAGATCAACAACGACAACGTTCTGTTCGGTGCAATCTGCACAAAATTAGTTCTTTGAATTGAAATGGTCGGGAAGTAGGTCTCAAGACCCTAGCCGACATAAAAAATCTCCAATTACGGCTGGGGTCTTTTGTATTTCTAGGTATTTTACCAAGGACTGTCCTTGGTATTTGGATACTACACAGAGCGTTAATCCTTGATTTCCAACACGATAGGGCAGTGGTCGGAGCCGAGGATGGTGGGGAGGATGGTGGCGGCGGCGAGGTGGGGGAGGAGTTTTTTGGAGGCGAAGAAGTAGTCGATGCGCCAGCCGATGTTGCGCTCGCGGGCATTCGCCCAGTGCGACCACCAGGTGTAGTGGCCGTTGCCCGTGGGAGTAAAGTAGCGAAAGGTGTCGGCAAAACCAGCATCAATCATCTGATCAATCCCTTCGCGCTCCTGTGCTGTGTAGCCATGCTTGCCCTCGTTCGCTTTTGGGTTCGAAAGGTCGTCGGGGCGGTGCGCGACATTCAGATCGCCGCAGAATATGACCGGTTGCCCGCCCGCACGCCCCGGCTCGCTATGCACACCCTCTTCCAGCTCCTGCATGTATGCCAAAAATGCTGGATCCCACTGCTTGTGGCGCAAATCAAGTCGGCTTAGATCTTCTTTACTGTTTGGTGTATACACCGTTACAACCCAAACACCTTTTGCTAGTGGGCTATGTTCAGTACTACCTTTTTCTGCATCAGCTTGCTGCGCTACTTCAACCGCGATCACGCGGCCTTCGGTGTTGGGGTTGCCGTAGCCGTCGTCCGCGAGGTGATACTTCTTGACCAAATGCTCGGGCAGACCAAAGCGCACCGAGCGCACGTGCACACTCTTCTTCACAAAAATCGCCGTGCCGCTATATCCTTTTTTCTCGGCACTGTTCCAATACTCCTCATAGTCAGGCAAATCAATTGCCGCCTGCCCCCGCTCGGCCTTGGTCTCCTGCAAACAAAGGACATCTGGCTTGTGCTTCTCAATAAAAGGTAAAAAAAGCCCCTTCTTATGCACCGCACGTATGCCATTTACGTTCCACGAAACGAGTTTCATGGGATAACTATAACAACTAATACAGAGCGTAACCATCACGCGCATTTTATACTTATATACTACAAACAGTACACAACCCATCTACATAACGGAGAAAAACCATGGCCACAGCTCGCGAAATGGGGATGACGGCGGATGATGTTCGCTCGTTGTTCGAACAAGTAGAACGACAATTAAACACACCAGAGTCGGGAAGGAGGGAGTACTACATCTTCAAACAGGTGTATGGTGACACACCAAAAGCCCTCGACCGAATGGCCGAGTGCAATCAAGACGTAACCACCTGCCCAGAGGAGGTGATTATATGGCTTAATCAGCAGCTCGCACCACAAGCGCTTGCTGCTGATTGATGTTCAGCCCGCCCAGCCCCGCACAACGCGCAGCCCTCATCCGGCTGCGCACTTTTTTATTTTTATATGCACAGCAAGGAGCCGCTGATGAAATTTACTTCGCCATGTCCCACAGCATCATAAAAAACTTTTTGTAGTCCTCGGCGACGGTTTTGGATTTGAGAAAGTACACGAGCGGAGGGTTGCCGAAGGCATAGAAGGTGACGGTGTCGAAGCGGATTACTGTTTGCACAATCGTCTTGGGCAGCGTGTCCAGCAACCGCACCTGAAAGCGGTCACCAAACACGCCTGCCACGCGCCCACGAAGCCACTCCACTTCTCCTGGGTTGCCAACATAGAGCGTCTTGAGCCCTTTCTTGGCGGCTACCCGCGAGATTTCCTCATACTGCTCGCCAAAAAAGTTGACGAACGTCTCTGACCCGCCACCGATGATGTACTGCACCTCGTCATCCTTGAGCCCGTCGACGAGCCGCTCCTCGAACTCGAGCACCTGGCGGCGGCCACGGTATGCCTCGAAGTCCTGCTCGGCACCCACGGTGGATATGAGGTCGAGCTCGCGCACCGTGTGCTCGGCGGCATCAAGCTGCTTGCGCGCCATATGCGAGAGCTGCTGCGGCGGGAGCGCTTTGTACTGACGACGTGCCCCGCGTAGCCCCGCTATGTCGTCGGGCAGGCCCTGCGAAGTGGGGCGTGTCCCGTTGTGCACCTCCTCAACCAACTCCATCTCGAGCAACTTCTGCAGCGAGTTGTGGACATACTGCCGATGCATCCCCAACCGTGCGGCAATCTTTGACCCACCAAATGCCACCCCACGCTCGAGCAGGAAGATATATACTCGCGAGTCGTTCTCAGTGAGCCCCAAACCCGCAAGCTGCGCGTACAGTTGATTTTGGTCTGTCATATACACCTATTACAATATACACAATATGCTTATTTAGCAAGCGCTTTGTGTAGATAAATATGTCATTTACTTTATTGACACACCCTTTACAAGCTGGTAAAGTGTTGCTAGATACAAACCGCTCCTGCGGGAGCATTCGGAGGAATGCGACAATGTTGTTTCTTTTGGGAATAGTCGCACTAGTTGCTGCTGGAATCCTTGTCCACTACCGTGCACTCGGTTTTGGTGCATCTTGTGAAAGGTGCGGGAGTCAGTTGACCATCATTGAGGTGATGCGGTCTCCAGACCACAGCCGACCAGAGCGTATGCACACAACCACCACAAGGAGGTGCTGGTCGTGCGGACATGAACAGATGCTAGAGCACGTCCGGCCGTAGCAATATTTGGTCGCTGCTAGGATATTCCCGGCAGCGGCTTGTCTTGTAACAACAGGAGGATATCAATGGACTTGTCGTGGATAGGCGTTGCGCTAGTGCAGCTCCTTGGTATGCAAGGACTGCTCGCGCTGGACATGCTTGTGGTGCTTGGCGGTACTGCGTGTGCCGTATGGTTCACCTGTCTCAAAAGGGGAGCGTGATATGCCTTGGCAGGAAGACTTCGCACTGATACTTGCTCAGTATTGTGAGACTGAGGGTGCGTCTGAGTGCGGTTTCGAGGGTCTGGTAGACGCTCCGGACTTTGACGCCGTGGCGGCTATAGATATTGCGAGCAACGCTGCTGATACACTTGCAGAGTATAGTCTCGACGGCGAATTGTTTGTCTATGACTTCCTAACTGCTATAAGCAAAAATGGCACTATTGGTGCCGCAGAACACATAGCTGCAAATCGTCGTATGAGAGGCATTTTCTCGGAGCTTTATCTCGGCGAATACCCTGAGTGGTTACGCGCCGGTGGACTAGAAGCCGCTTTTCGAAGACTTTCGTTTGAGGAGCAGGGTCATCTGGTGCTTCAACAAATAGAACACTTGTCCCCAAAATTACCAGCAAAAGAAGTACCGGCGCAAAGGCAGCTTATACTCACCCTATTTTGCTGGCACAGCGAATCCGACCCTGATTTGTCAGCAATAATGGGAGCGACATATACCGAACCGCCTTATAGTGAGGTATCAACGAATTATGACGCTCCCTCGGTTTGGCGTGCATTTTTAGCGATCGCCCGCCGTCTGCGCACGACACCGTAACCGTCCACAACGCAAAATCGTTGGAGGACGGTTTTGCTTTTTTATTTCCTACTATTTATCACCTAACGCATCCCACATCACCCGAAAGAGGGTTTGCTGCATGCGCACGAGGGCGGGGGTTTCGATAACGATGGTCGTGATGGGGTGGGTGAGTGGATGGATGACTATTTTGCGCGGCGTAATGGCCATGTTGGCGTCGAGCATGGTGCCCTCGGGCAGGAGGCGCACCTCTTCGTGGAAGTTCTTCTCTGTCCGCTTGTAGGAGCGGCCGACCTCGGAGGGCACCAGCAGCATCTTTGCTTTAAGGTCGATCTTGAGTCGCCGCTCAATAAAGGTCTTGAAGTATGCTTTGTCGAACGAGTCCCAACGCTCGGGGTCGCCAAAGCCGTAGTAATCCTCGCCATCGCGCAGCTCGCTGAGCATCTCGTCGTAGACACTACGCATGGCCGGGACGCCAGTGTAGTAGCGGATGATGGAATCGCCACCGCGCAGCGAGTAGAGTGCCGAGAGCTCGGGGAAGAAGGATTTGAGTGCGAGCTTTTGCTCCTCCAAAATGCGGTCGAGCCGGGACGGATCCTCGGCAGCAAAGCGACGTTTAAAGCCCACCTCCTGCACACTCACGAGCCCTTTGGCGCGCAGGGCCTCCACGACAGGGTATATAGTCGTGCGCTTGACCCCCGACTGCCGCGCTATCTGGAGCACGGTCGCGGGCCCCAGCTCCAACATAGCCAAATACACCGCCGCCTCGGCGTCCGACAACCCCGCCCGCACCAACATTTTTTGCAGAGATTCTCGGTTTTGCATATTTCTGTCGTAAGCTGTGACAAAATAAATATATTACAATGATAGCATATTTTAGCCGTTTCTAGCAATCTGTTGACTTTTTTGACGGTATTTTTGATTAAAAATATACTGGCTTCGTTCGCTTATCAACAACGTAACGGAGACGTACTATGAAACAGCTTGCTGTGGCAGTGGGTGACACCTGGCAACCAAAAGCATTGCCATACTTGGCGATGGCACTGATGGCATCAATGCTTATCACTGAAGTACTCAACCTCAAGTTTGTCGAAGTATTCGGCATATCCGTCATCGGATCACAAATCAGTTTCGTGATTTCGTTGGTCTTGGCGGACGTACTAACCGAGGTGTACGGCTATCGTCGTGTACGTCGGCTACTGTGGGCGGGACTTGCGTGCCTAGTGGTATACGCTGCATTCGTACAAGTGACGGTCGAACTCCCACCTGCAGCTGGATACGCAAACAATGATGCCTTTCGTGCACTGTTTTCACAGTCGCCACGCATCGTTTTTGCAAGCTTGCTCGCGTATTTTGTGACTGAACGCACGAACTCGTACATCATGTCGCGACTGAAAGTGCACTACCATGCGCGGTTCTTCTACGGACGAGCTGTGATGTCGGTCGGGATTGCGCAACTTGTGGACGTTGGTGTGTTCTACGGGATTGCGTTTGCTGGAGTAATGCCTCTGTCTGGCATTCTGTCCGCATCGATGGTCAGTTGGGTGGCAGTTATGGCATGCGAGCTGTGTGTACTCCCAATCACCAAACGTTTCGCACGTCGGCTGAAGGAACACGAAGGGGTCGAGCATTACGACTTCCAGCCGGTTTCTATGTAGAAGATACAACCTCGCGCCAGACCATCGGCGCGGGGATTCTTTTTTTCAAACTAACCTTGTCGCCGCTTGCCGTGGAATTTTTGGTGGACTTCGCGGAGGTGTTTGTCGGTAATGTGGGTGTAGACCTGGGTGGTGGCTATGTTGGCGTGGCCGAGCAGTGCTTGGACCGAGCGGAGGTCGGCGCCGTTTTCGAGTAGGTCGGTGGCGAAGGAGTGGCGGATCACGTGCGGCGTGACCTTGCGCGTGATGCCCGCTTTGATTGCGTAGCGTTTGACAATGCGCTCGACCGAGCGCGGCGTGATGCGCGCGCTATCCTTTTTTGCACTATTATTCTTTGTATTCGCTTTTTTTGACGTTGTGGGCGAGGTCGGCTCGGTGCCCGCGTTCCTGCTCATCTGTATAAACAACGCCTCATCCATATCGGCGCGGCGGTCGAGATACGCTTTGACCGCCTGCTTTGCCTCGGGAGAGAAAAACACCACGCGCACCTTCTCGCCCTTGCCACGCACCGAGAACTCGTCGCGGGAGAGGTCGATATCGCGGTTGAGCGCGCACAGCTCGGACACGCGCAGGCCGGTGGAGAAGAGTAGTTCGAGCATCGCCACATCGCGCAGCACCGTGAGACGGTCATGTATTGTGACTCTTGTTGTGACCTCTTTTGGTCCTTTGCTACCAGCCACACGCGCACTCTGCTGTGCAAGAGACAATACTTGCGGCGCCCGCATGAGACGTTCCAGCTCGTTTGCCGTGATTAAATCGAGGTCACGTGCGCCGACTTTTGCCAACTCGATCCGCTCGGGGTTGAGCGACTCAATATCACGCTTGCGCAAAAATTTGAGAAACGCGCGCAGCGAGATCATGTAGTAGTTTTGCGTCTTGTGCTTCATCGTGCCCGCGGTGCCGGGCTGCCGGTTGAGATAGAGTCGAAACTCGCGCACCGACTGCTCGGTCAACTTCGCAGGGTCGGTAACCTTAGAAAACGCGAGGTAGCGCGAGAGGTAGTGGTCATAATTCTCGACCGTCTTCACACTGCGACCTTTCTCGATCTCGAGATATTCTAAAAACTCCGTTTTGAGTGATGTGAGGTCGCGTGCCATGGGGTAGGGCTATTGTAGCACGCCCCCTTGCATAAATCTGGCGCTTGTGCTACGATACGGGTCATGCTCACCAAGCGAAAGAAGGAGAATGTTATAAAGGAGGTCGCCATCCACGCGACCGACACTGGCTCTGCAGAGGTGCAGATTGCCGTTTTGAGTAAGCGCATCGAGGAGCTCACCGGCCACCTCAAAAAGCATTTGAAGGATAAGCACAGCCGCCGCGGGCTTTTGCAGATGGTAGCGGATCGCCGCAGCCACCTCAAATATTTGGAGAACAGCGACAAAAAGCGCTACAGCGCGATTGTTAAAAAACTCAATTTGAAGAAGTAACTTCGAACCACTTCTCTTTTTGTTCACGTATACGTCTGTATACTTCGCTTTGTCGGGTATACTTATCTAGGGTTTTGTTCGTCGTTCATTAGTATTCTATTTTATTTTTTATGGCAATCATCAAACACAAAAATCAGCGCGTCGGTATTTTTATCGATACGCAAAACTTGTATCACAGTGCAAAAAATCTCTATAAGTCAAAAGTTAACTTTGGCAATGTCGTCTTGGCAGCACTTGCAAACCGCACACTCATCCGTGCGGTCGCGTATGTGATCCGCACCGAGTCGGAGGAGGAAAAAGGGTTCTTCGAGGCGCTCAACAAGGTGGGCATCGAGACAAAAGTTAAAGATATCCGCATCTTTGCCGGCGGCGCTAAAAAGGCCGACTGGGATATGGGGATGGCAATCGACGCGTTGTCGATGGCACAAAAGCTCGACACCGTGATCCTCGGCACCGGCGATGGCGACTTTGTCCCGCTGGTCGAGTATCTGCGCAGCCGCGGCTGCCAGGTCGAGGTCATCGCCTTTGGCAAATCGGCGGCAGGCGTCTTGCGCGAAGCAGCAGATGACTTTATCGACCTGTGCGACGACCCAAAAAACTTTCTCATCGGCTACCGCGGTGGCGCGGGCGCTGCGGGACGCGGATTCTTTTCCTCAACATTCAGCGGCAGCAAACCCGCACCCGAGGAGGGCGTCGACGTCGGCACCGAGGTCTATGACGATTCGGATACGGAGGATTAGTATCAAAACCCCTCCCGCACTAACCTATAAAAAGATTCCGCCGCGACCCAAACCTAGGGTCGCGGCGGTTTTCGTTC
>CAIJFH010000015.1 GCA_903819895.1 Candidatus Adlerbacteria bacterium | reverse complement strand
GTATCCCACGGGCATATAAACCAGTAGCGCCTCCCGCCGTATGCGCATGGTGTCGACGTGAGCGGTATTTGATAATCCAAATGCTGCTTTTCGCCAGTAACCCTGTCTGTGACGTTGTATACAAGCCGCACAGCCCCGCCAGCGCCGCGCATGGTGACACCAACCGAAATGCTGCTTTGCACCCCAGTCATCTGGTTGGTCCATGTCACCACTCTTGATCCTAAGCCAGAGAAATACCCATACTTTTTGAGCATCGTCGTAGAGATCTGCTTGAGCATGTCCGCCTCCCTTTTGCCCTTGGTGTTGTGTCCGCCTCGCATATTTATTGCCGAAATTGTTTAGGTTCGTCTGGAGTATCTAGCCGCCTTTTTCTTTGCTCACGCTCCCACTTCGCACGTTGTCTTTTCAAGCACAGACACTGCGTAACCCATTTTTCGAGGTATTTATACTTGCGCATACTTATAGCAGCGTGTCAGTAGTGGGTAAAATATCGCTCATATCGCTGGTATCGCTTTGGGTGCTGTCGAGCCCCTCAAACCAGTCTGGGTCACTCTGTGGTGCGACAGCTTCGGGCACGTTCAGATTGCGGATAGTGATGGTGCGCTTTGATCCGTTCGACCGGCTCAGCTGCAAGCCGACCTCTTCGAGATTGGTCTTGAGTGCAAACAGATTGCGACTAAACACGTTGGCTTGCTTGGGGAGTTCCCCGACGTTCGCAGGGTTTGATTCTTTGAGCGCAGCGAGTAACGCCGACGCACTACCAGTCCATACACCCTTGTCCGACATAAATTCCATGATGATTGCCGCCTCGATATGGTCCCCGATAACTGCATCGTTTTGTTGCCCGATATTGCGCCGGTATGCGTCGAGAAACTCTTGCTGTGTGTATCCGAGAGCCTCGGCTATAGCACAGCCCCACTGTGTGAAATCCGCCATGCGTGGCAGTTCATCCACATGGACCGACGGATACAGTGCCAGTGCTTTTGATACGGCGGTAAAGATTGCACCCAAGAGCCGCGGCAGCTCCCGCTCAAAGTCCGCTTCCAATTCGTGCAGCTGCCGACGTTCACCCTTGGCTATGCGCCAAAGCTCAATCAGTACACTGCGCTCCAGTAAATCGGGCTTGCTTGGGACAAGTTCAATACCATTGATGCCGATATTTGCGAGCAGGGTATATATCACATCTTCGTCGTCGGTATAGAGTTTTCGTTTTGAGAATCCACTGCCAGTCACTGCGCGACACAACAGGTCGGAAATAGCATCACTAATCTTCGATACGTTATCGAAAAACAAAGTGTGATGATGCGACAGCTGCTGTACTAGCTGCTCTTCGTCTTTTGGCATGCTCACAACCTCAATCTTCGACGGGTCGGTTAGCGTTCGCACACTCTTTGAGTTAGTGGACTTTGCCGATCCTTGCGGCCCGTATATGTACAGTATTGGGTGTGGAAATCCGGGGATAAAGAAAGCAACCACACAGACCAAAAAGAGTATTTTCTGGTCGTCGCTCTGTAGGTTCAAGAATGGCAGTAAATCAGCAACAGTGCCGCCCTCGATAGGTTCAACCTGTGCTGCTTGGTGTGAGTACCGACGAAAGACTGGTGGCGAATTGTCTTCGATACTCCAGCCCGCTGCGGTAATGCGTACCGCTCGCCACTGTGTGTCGCATAGGTCATACCATAGTGCCGCTTGCAATCGGTTTGCGCGCGGTGACATAGTATTTTTTTGCGAGCCAAAGCCTGAATTGCGTGCTATTGCATCCCCACGTTTCTTTGTGGTTGCCCACAGCAAGGCGCACATACGGTATACCGAGCTCGTCGTGGAAAAGTAGGGCGCTGGTGTCCTCGGTCACATAGCGTACCAACTGTCCCGCCTGTGTCGTGTCTTGTTCGCCCTCCGGCTTTGCCTTTTTGGCGCGGCTCGCTGCTTCACGGCCTGCAATACTGTCGAATACCGAGCGCAATTCTTTGGTGTCGAGCGGTGGTTTGCAGTGTTGCGCGTTCCACGCTTGTAATGCTGGCCAGCCCACTGTCTCCCATAATTCTGGTGGTAGGTAGTGCAAGAGTTCGCCGACATACTGTGTCGCTGTCGCATTGCGTCCTCCAGCGGGGACCTCTGATGCTGCGAGTACTTCCCAGTCGACCCTCGGTGCTTTGCCTTTGGTATCCCTGCTCTTCTCAAGTATCCACTGCGGCAACTCAGCAAGATCCGACATGTCCGGGGAAATAAGCCACTCGTACCGATTGCCAGAGCCGTGCATGCTGGGTGGGAGAACAATTAGCCCACCCTCGCCGCGCACGTCTGTAAGCTCTGCAACGCTTTTGACGCTGTTTTTTATAGGTGCTTCTGGTGGCCTGTAGAGATAGTGGAAACCGCCTCCGCCTGTCTTGGAAATCACTGTGGGCGTGAGTCCATCGGTTGGCCCGCCTTTCTCTACGTCTACAACAACCACGCCCGATAGTTTGCCAGTAACCAGCGCTATGCCCTCAGACGGCCAACGTCGCCACCACTCCCGCACCTCATCCTCGGTTGGTAGTCGTTTCTGGTATTCGGTCCAGTTGATAAGTGGTTTCTTTTCACACTTGTCACCTTTTTGCGATAGGTGAATCGGGATTATTGACCACCCTCGCCGCAAGTACGCGAGTGCCTCGTCGAGCATATTTGGTGCTGCATTTTTATCATTTGCCGTCATAGTAATTTTTGTTAGTTGTTATCGGTCATAGAGCCTTGTTTTGCATTGTTTTAATGCGTTGAAATAATCCAGCGGGTCGACTTTTATTTCGCGTGCGTAAAACGCCTGTACGATTTGATCCAACCCTCTCTGGCGCTTTATACAGAACACAGCCCGCGGACCAGTGGTGCGGTCCACACACTCGATAGTTGCCCCATAGCAATACAGCGTCGCAATCAGCGACAGATCGCTGCTCTCGAACAAGTCACTCTCGCGCACAAATTCTTTTTTCATTGTCATTTTTCGTTTAAATAATAAAATCCGCTCTCGGCACAGCAGATCCTAAGGGGATAAAATCTGCCGCACAGACAACGGACTTGTTTCCCCTTAACAAAGACTCTATAGCGCCACTTTCTGCGACAAGGGAAAAATTGATATACAAAAAATTCCCTATTTTTAGATAGGGAACAATCCTCGCTCTATAAAGTGCCCGGGTTTACTGGTCTTTATATTTTGCCCTCCGTTTTTTGAGTGTTTCGACCGCCTGGGTGAGCTCGCCTTTTTTTAAGCCGCCGACTTTTTTAAAATATTCTCTGTCGCTCAATTCAGTTACAAACTTTGGTCTGCCAGTCTGCGCACGTTCTCCCGCCTTTCTGTATTTCGTCCGACGCGCTAGTATTTTATCTGAGGCGACGACCGGATCGTCGCGGTGTTTCTCATAAAGTACCTTTTCTTCTTCGTTCGTAAGCGAGTTTATGTTGATATAAGGTACACTCGTCTTTTTTAGGGCATCTACCGTAAGAGGGTCATTTATCCATGAATAGGATTTGGCATAACCGTGTCCCTTGCGCCCCCAGTGTAATTGTTTTTGTATTTGCAAAAGCGCCTCTTTAACATCATCGGGCTTTGTTTGCGGACCCACAACGATAGATACTTTTTTAGGGTCGTTGTCGTCACTCTCGATCCAATAGTGCGTACGTGGAACCATGTACAAACCTGTCAAAATAAGCAGCTCGAAGTGTGGTCGCCACTCACGGCTAAAATCGTACTGCAGCATAAGCGCATCAATAGCGAATCGATAAGAAGAAATCGTGTCACGGTCCATCTTTGCTTTCTGAGATATAACCCGGGATATATAGTCATCAATTTCCTCTTCAGAATATACAGGGACCGCACGGCGGCTTCCTCCTTGAAATCTAAAATCTTTCCCATCTCCGTATTGTGCGCGCAACGACAGCAGATCTCGCTTGAATTTGGCGACGGTGCGGTATTTTTCATCAAATTCGAGTGCCTTTTCTTGAGCAACTTTAGCTTGACCGCTCCGAACGTTGCTATTTTTACTCCCACTTGATCGTTTTGTTTTCCCCTTATTCCCCATACCGCTAGGATAGCAGGAGACCACAACTTGTGCTACATTGGTAGGGTACAACTGAATACGTGCGAAAGTAGCCTAAACCATCTGGCAACAGGTGGCATGGCGAAAAGTCGAGTAAAGCATAAAAAACCCGTCATGGGGTTGCTTTACTCGCCATATCGGGAAACTGATATGCTCGGCCCCAGCCGGGAACCCGTGGCGGGCTTTTTGTGTAAGTAATTAATAACTATTGCAATGAATATGAACGATTCCAAAGCAACGAAAATGGGCCGGACCATTCTGGGGTTTATCTTGGGGCTGGTTGTATTTGCAATATCTGGGAAAATTTTGATGGTGGCAATAGGCGTGGTTTGTTCACTTGTTCTAGGTATCGCGGGCGTACACGGTCCCGACAATGTCCAAACATCTCAAGACGTTGGGAATATATTCGGCTTAATCGCCGGTGTATATATTGGGAACAAGGTGTACAAGAAAATGACGAGGAAGAACGTCGACCCAAATGCTCCTATTATAAAAAAGAAGTGGTGGCAGTTTGGCGGTTTCGCTTAAGCATGACGTCGCTGCTTTCTTTGTTATTCGTTCTATTATTCTAGGGTAATTAGGAATATTCACTATGACCAACGAGGAACGAGGAGGGGTCGGTATACTTGCGATAGTGCTTTTAGTACTGGGTGCAATTTTATGGCTTCTTGGTGTTAGTTTCCACATGGAAAATACTGGCACAGTTAGTTATGGGGATTGTCGTCAAGTTATAACAATAGCTGATTACAGCTGGAGAACATATGTTAACCAATTTACATGCAACTATGAGAAGACAAAAAAAGGAGTGGTTATGGACGGTGAATGTGTTCATGTTATTAATGACAGCTCGTTATTGACTACCAGCCATACATGTTCGACAGCTTATATTTACCAGAAAAAACAGGAGGGTGGTTGTACAGACCCCACACATCCATATATAGGTTATGACGATATGTGCTATACAACACCCCAAGGAGGAGAAGAGTATGTTAACCGCTAAAGTCTTCTGACTACTCCATTTAATTAAAATGAATATGAAAAAGCTACTGCGTATCTTGTTCGTAAAAAGAGAGGAAACGAAAAACAAATGGTGGGACCGTCTTTTCCATGTCCTACTTGGTGGCACGTCGATATTGTTGCTGCTGCTCGCCATCTTTTTGACCCTTGAGAGCACTAATAATGCTTGGGTTTCGTATCGCCCTGTTGCGTTCAGTCTTGAACCAAATTATGAGCAAGCTCAAGGAAAAGAAGTCTTGTGTGAGCCTACTCTTGAGTCTTGGAACGATAAGGGGGTTAAGTGCGGTGAAGTTATCTTGTCTGATCAGGAGTTGGCGCGATACTACGCGCTTCGAGAAACAGCAAGCGAACGTTTGTGGAAACAATCCGGACTGGATGGTAAATATGTTGCCGACTGTGCTAAATTTCCTCTAAAGGCGGCTGGTAGCAACATTACTCTACAAAAAATTGCTGCATTCGATCAAATCTTGGGGCAAGACTCTGCTACAACACAAATGTCAGCAGAAGAGCGTGCTGGGCTTGCTTGCTGGAAAAATAATCTAATCGCAGAGCATGCAGACCCTGCGTATTCTGCGTACCAAACTGCGCTAGATAACCTTAATGATAATAAGGTAAAATTGGTGGGGAGTACTAACTTCGGGCTCGTGTTTGATGATATTGCATCTTGGACGCTGATCCCTATCTTGGTGGTATTGCTCTGGGTGTTGTTTTGGAGCTCTGTTGTCTATAGAGCCACCCTCTATGTAATCTATGGCAAAAAAGCAAAAAACTCATAGCAACACTCTTCGCAAGTGCGATTTTTAGTCGCGCTCGTTGTTAGGGGCTTTTTCTGTTTTTCGTTCGCCACAATTCGGGTATTGGGGTACCCCCCCGTATCAACACGGGCGCAAAGCGATAAAAGCGGTGTTTTCCGCAGCGTTTACACTTGGGGCGTGACTATCGCGCCAAGCTCCCGTACACTAAGAGCAATCCACTCCCGCTGCTTCGAGAGTTCGGAAAGCCACCCTAATAGGTCATGCCGAAAAAAATGAAACATCTCGACCATCTGCTCGCGTTTGTGGATCTGACGCATCGCTTTCAACAAACAAAGCGAGTGATACATGCGACCGGCGAGGACCGGATGGAGAACGACGCCGAGCACAGCTACCAGCTGGCGCTCGTTGCGTGGTACTTGGCGGAAAAGCACGCGCTGCCGCTCAATAAGGAAAAATTGCTGCAGTATGCGCTCGTGCATGACCTCGTCGAGGCATACGCAGGCGACACTTACTTTTACCGCGACGCTGCCGCTGATCAGAAGAAGAAAGAGGCGGAGCATATGGCAGCAGAGCGCATTGCACGCGAGTTCCCCGACTTCCCCAAACTCCACGAGACACTCGCGGCCTATGAGAAACAGGGCGACGACGAAGCGAAGTTTCTCTACTCGCTCGACAAACTGCTGCCGGTGATTAATATCTACAAAGATGGCGGCCGCTCGTGGAAGGCGCACGGCGTCACACTTGAGATGACTGCAATTGAAAAATCCAAAAAGATAACTGATCCACTCATTGCACACTACCTTACCGATTTACTCGACACACTTGCCAAGCATCAGGATATGTTTGCAACACCAAACACAAACACCGATACTACAGTATGATTATTCTCTCAATTGAAACCAGCTGCGACGAGACGGGCATTGCCATTTTGGAGGGCATCACACATGATGATGGCTCGCTTGTGTTTACCGTGCTTGGGAATGCGCTGCTGTCGCAGGCGGCGCTACATGCCGAGTATGGTGGCGTCTACCCCACGCTCGCCAAGCGCGAACACGAAAAAAACTTGCCGCTGATGCTGGAAAAGGCACTCGCAGAAGCAAGCATCAGCGTAGCTAATGTTGACGCAATCGCGGTGACGCATGGCCCGGGGCTCGAGCCCGCACTGTGGACCGGTGTTGAGTTTGCCAAAAAGCTCGCTGGCGAATACGGCCTGCCACTCATCCCCGTCAACCATATGGAGGGGCACATGATTTCTTCTCTAGCCCAAAACTTTATTCTAAAAGATGTTGAGCTGCCCGTGCTCGCACTGCTGATATCTGGCGGGCACACCGAGTTTGTCCTGATGCGCGAATGGTTCAACTATGCACTGATTGGCAAAACACTCGACGACGCAGTTGGCGAAGCGTTTGACAAAGTGGCACGCATGCTCGACATGCCCTACCCCGGCGGCCCGCATATCTCCAAACACGCAGCAGCAGCGCGCGAAAAGAAACGCGAAGCAAAACAAGTCGAGAGAGGGCTTTCGAGCGCGACGGCGCGAGAACTGAGCGATTTTTCAGCAGAAAAATCGAGTACCTCTCGAGATTTGGTTTTGCGAAGCACACCGAAGCTCCCACGCCCGATGCTGCACAGCGGCACCTGTGATTTCTCTTTCTCGGGACTCAAAACGGCGGCGCTGTACGCGATCCGCGACCGTGGTGGTGTGCATATGTTGAGCGAAAGTGAACGCGCCGAGTTTACCTTGGAATTTGAGGACGCCGTGGTTGATGTGCTTGTCACCAAAACCCGCCAAGCGCTCGAGCAAACAGGTGCAAAAACATTTGTGATTGGTGGCGGTGTCGCCGCGAGCACGCGCATCCGCGAGATGTTGGGGAAATTGGTTGCCGATGAGTTCCCCGACGTCACCTACCGCCTCCCCGAACGCACTATCACCGGCGACAACGCGGTCATGATTGCCGAGGCGGCATTGACTCACTGCCTGATGGGACACATCGTGCTTGACGAGACGAACTCTGCCGCACAAAAGGTGCCCCCACCAGAGACCATACGCGCCACGGGCAACCTCTCGCTTTCTCAACAAATTTGACGTACAATCGGCTTCATGGAACCGACAGCAAACCGTGTGCCGGATAAATTTCTCAAACCCTATGACGCGAAAGCGGTCGAGGCGACGATATATAAAAAGTGGGAGGACAGCGGCTATTATAACCCCGATGTGTGCGTCGCCAAGGATGTGACCTCGCCCGACGCCGAGCCGTTTACCATCATCATGCCGCCACCAAACGCCAACGGCTCGCTCCATGCCGGGCACGCGCTGTTTGTCACGCTGCAAGATATCATGACGCGCTACCAGCGCATGCGTGGCAAGAAGACGCTTTGGCTGCCGGGCTCCGACCACGCCGGATTTGAGACACAGGTCGTGTATGAAAAAAAGTTAGAGAAGGAGGGTCGCTCGCGCTTTGATATGCAGCCGGCGGACTTGTACCGCGAAATCTACGACTTTACCATGGCGAGCAAGTCGTTTATGGAGGGGCAGCTGCGACAACTTGGCGCCTCGTGCGACTGGTCGCGACAGATGTTCACGCTCGACGAGCGCGTCATCGAGGTTGTCTACAAGACATTCAAGCAACTCTCCGACGATGGGTTGCTCTACCGTGGCTCGCGCATCATCAACTGGTGCTGCAAACATCAAACATCGCTGTCGAATCTTGAAACAGAACGTACCTCTCGCGTCGACAATTTTTACTACTTCCAGTACGGGCCGTTTGTGATTGGTACCGCTCGGCCTGAAACGAAGTTTGGAGACAAGTATGTCGTGATGCACCCCGACGACGCACGCTATGCGCAGTATACCGAAGGTCAACAAATTCCCCTCGAGTGGATCAATGGCCCCATCACCGCAACAGTAATCAAAGACGAAGCAATCGACATGGCGTTTGGGACAGGCGTGATGACGATCACCCCATGGCACGACCAAGCCGACTTTGACATTGCGCAGCGACACAACCTCCCCTTTGAGCAAGTGATCGACTGGCGCGGCAAGCTCTTGCCCATCGCAGGCGAGTTTGCTGGCATGAACATCAAAGACGCGCGCGCAAAAATTGTCGAGAAGTTGAAAGAGAAAGGATTGCTGGTCAAAGTCGATGAGCAATACGCGCACGAGGTGCCCGTGTGCTACAAGTGCGAGCGCGAGATCGAACCACAAGTGCGCCCGCAGTGGTTTATCAAGACAGAGCCGCTTGCACAAAAAGCGATTGAGGCAATCAAAGACAAGCGAGTAAATATCCTCACCGAGCAGCACGAAAAAATTGCACTGCACTGGTTGGAGCATATCCAGGACTGGAACATCTCGCGCCAGGTGGTGTGGGGTATCCCCATCCCTGCCAAGCTGTGCGAGAAGTGCCAAGACGGTTTTGTCGACATCGACGACACACAACACTCGTGCCCGAAGTGCGGCGGCGCGGTGACCAAAGACCCTGACACCTTTGACACGTGGTTCTCCTCCGGGCAGTGGCCGTTCGCGACGCTCGGCTACCCCGACTCGCCCGACTTCAAGACATTCTACCCGACAACGGTGATGGAGACCGGCGCGGACATTCTCTTCTTTTGGGTGACGCGGATGCTGATGCTCGGGCTGTACCGCACCGACAATGTACCATTCAAATATGTCTACCTGCACGGGATGGTGCGCGACGCCAAGGGCAAAAAGATGAGCAAGAGCAAAGGCAACGTAATCTCACCCATCGAGGTATCCGACCAGTACGGCACCGACGCACTGCGGATGGGGCTCACTATCGGCAATGTGCCGGGCGCTGACATGAACCTCGACCCAAAAAAAATCGAGGCGTATAAAAAGTTTGCCAATAAATTGTGGAACATCACCCGCTTTGTGCTCGAGAACCGCGACGACACACTGACCTCTGTTGGCGCGATGCCCGCACGCGACGAGGAACTTCGTTGGGAGTTCCACGCACTGGCCGCCGACGTGACGCGCGAGATGGAGCAGTTTCACTTTTACCTTGCTGCAGAAAAACTCTACCACTATGTATGGGATCGCTTCGCGAGCGAGATACTTGAGGAGAGTAAGCAAATCTTCAAAATCGACACAACTGTTGATGAACAAGCACGCAACGCCAAAGCCGCACGCCAAGCAACACTGATGCACATCCTGCAGGGCTCGCTCAAACTCTTGCATCCCTTCATGCCGTTTATCACCGAAGAAATCTGGGACTCGCTGCCAGACGCACACGGACTGTTGATGGTCGAGCGCTGGCCCGAAAAATAGCGGTTATACTATACGCATGGTGTTACTCGCACTCATTGCGTTTTTGGGAGGGTTTGTGCCCGCGTTTATCTGGCTGTACTTTTGGCTACTCGAAGACCGCTGCCAGCCCGAGCCCAAGCGCTACATCGCGCTGTGTTTTGTGCTGGGGATGCTCGCGGTGGTTGGGGTCTACTTCCCCGAGCGGTATGCGATGCAGTTTCTCTCTGGTGGCGCGTTGCTGTTTGTATGGGCGATCCTCGAAGAGACCTTTAAATTTGCTGCCGCATACGCGGGCGCGCTCGGCCGGCGTGTCTGCGACGAGCCGATCGACACCATTGTCTACACCGTGACCGCCGCGCTTGGTTTTTCTGCACTCGAGAACGCGCTCTTTCTCTGGCAGCCGCTCCAACAGGGCGACGCGGTGCATATCATCGCCGTTGGCGACCTGCGATTTATGGGCGCGATGCTGCTGCACACACTTGCCTCGGCAACGATTGGTGTCGCGATGGCACTGTCCTTCTACGCGCCCGCAGCGATACGAAAAATGTACACACTCGCCGGAGTTATACTCGCCATCGGCTTGCACACGTTGTTTAATTTTCTTATACTAAACGAAGGGAATGCGGTGTTCGGCATATTCCTGTGCATCTGGGTCGGCATCGTGATCCTCCTCCTCTTTACCGAGAAGGTAAAACTGCCCGACCGGGATTATTGTTGAGCAATCATTCACATCTACACCTATGGCACGCGATAAAAAATCACTCTTCGATTGGCTAACCGGCGGCTCCGGCCCCGATGAGTACGCGTTCGACGATCTCGAAAGCGGCAACGGCCACTACGCCCCACCAACCAGTAGCAAAACCGCACCTGCGGTGCATCGCTCGGTGCCTATCCAAGAGATCGAGGAAGAGACCGAGGGCGAGTTGGCGGTTGATGTCTACCAGACACCGACACACATCATCATCAAGGCGATGATTGCTGGTGTACGCCCCGAGGATTTAGATGTCTCGATTACCCGCGACATGGTCACCCTGCGCGGCAAGCGCGAGCGCCACACCGAGGGCGGCTCGGGCGATTTCTTCTTCTCTGAGCTCTATTGGGGCTCGTTTGCACGCACCATCATGCTCCCACAAGAGGTCGAGATCGAGGCCGCCGAAGCAACCGAGAAGCACGGCCTGCTCACGATCCGCCTGCCCAAGCTCGACAAAGGCCGTCAAGCAAAGCTCAAAATTAAATCAAACTAGACCTAGTGTGCCCGCTGTGCTTGGGGCCGGGCTCGAACCGGCGACCCCTTCCTCTTCAGGGAAATGCTCTACCAACTGAGCTACCCAAGCATATTTTCTATCTCTACCAAAGCGCCTCCTTATCCTACCAATTTTATACGTTTGAGACAACCACGCACCCCAACGTACCAAGGACAGTCCTTTGTACGTTACTTTGGGATAGCAGGGGCGCTCGTAGCTGGCGCGGCAACGCTCTTGATGATGTTTTGCAGCAACCCGCTAGGCAATGCTTGTAGCTGTGAGCCGATGTTCTGACCCTCTTGGCTCGTCGACTGCACCTGCGCGTACAACTCCTCGAGTTTGCCGACGTACGGCTGGAGGTAGTAATAGTACGACCAGATTGACACAAAAATAATCAACGCCCACCAAACAAATTGGAAGAAGTGCCCCCACTGCTGCGAGCGCCGCATCCCGCGCACCATGCGGTTGGTATCCTCGGCAACGGAAAGCGCCTGCTTTGCAATCGCTTTAACTTCCTCGATATCTGCGTCCATGCAACTATGATAGCACGGGTTTTTCTGCATACTTCATGCAATACACAAACGGTGCCCTCGGCAGGAATCGAACCCACATCAACCCCTTAGGACGGGGCTGTTCTATCCATTGAACTACGAGGGCTCTTCTGCTTGCCCGACAACAAGGCGGGTTACGCCGCCAACCCAAGCTTGCCGGCGACCTTCTCGCGGTCAAAGCCAACGAGCGTTGTGTTGCCAATGACAATCACGGGCACGCCGAGCTGGCCGGTCATCTGGATCATCTCCTCGCGGCGAGCCGCGTCGGTCGAGACATCATACGCTGTATATTGAACACCTTTCTCGGCAAAAAAGTCCTTAGCCAATTTGCAGTAGTGGCAGGTTGGGGTGCTGTAGATGGTGACGTTTTCCATACGATTATGATGCTTAATTGCTAGTTGAGACAGTATACCATATCCAAGACATGCTGGGAGGTTTCACCTCCCAGCGCTGGTGCGGATAGGGAGAACCTGCCCGCCGGCAGGCGGGTCGAACTCTGTGCGGGATGCGAGAATCGAACTCGCGCTTGCTGCTTGGGAAGCAGCTGTCCTACCACTAAACGAATCCCGCCTTCGCTCGCCTCGCGAGCTACGGCGGGCAGGCCCGCTACCGCTTCGCGACCGAGAGTCCTGCCTAATCTACCATACAAAGAGCGTATGATACAGACGCTGCCACCACGACGGCTCCGGCGCGGTGGACGAGGCGGTGGTCGTATTCTCGACAATCGTGATCTCCCCCTCGCCGGGGCGGGCGACGCCAAACCGCTCGCGCATCTGCTCCTCGACGCCACGGCCGGAGGAAAGCGCCGCGACCGATGCCTGCACCTGGTTGGCCTGCGCGGTCAACAAGGCCAGTTGGCGCTGTGTCTCCTCTTGCTGCTGGGTCGCGCGCACGAGCTTGCCGTACATATCCCACGCCGAGTGCGCCGCGGTGAATGTCACCACAGCCAAGAGCGCTACACCAACCAAACGAAGCGCAAATCGGCCGGTATCCTTCTTTTGCATCCGCCGCTTTTTAAAATCGCGCATATATGCTAGTATACACTCACTATGTTTGGAAAACACCACCAGCGCTGGCTCAAGATCTTTACCGGCATCCTTGGCATCATCATCATCGCCAGCATGGTGCTGAGCTACTTCTCACTGCTGTTTTAAGCGCAGTTGACAAGCCGCAACTTTTTATAGTATTGTCCACCCAGAACCGCCCTGCAGTGGGGCGGCAAACTGATGGAGCGTGTGATGAACAAAGAATCCCCGGAGATTTTCTCCGCCCTGATCGCTTTCACTTGCGCATTAATTTTTACGGCGACCTTTGGAATACTGGAGATGTCTCCATCTATGTCTCATACTCATCTTTGTTTTGTGTTTGGTGGGAGCATCGAATATCGAACATGAAAATCTAGAACGAATGAGGTACATTCTCCTAGGAACTTTTATACCGCTAGCTTTCATCTTCACGTGCCTATATTTAGCGCACATGAGTAAAGCTGTTCTGTATTAAAGGGCAAACAGTGCACACCCCGTCGGATTCCAAGCCGACGGGGATTTGCTTTTTATTATTCTGATTTCACCATCTTCAAAAAGACATCCTCGGGGATGTTGACGCGGCCGGCGGCCTTCATGCGAGCTTTACCCTTTTTCTGCTTCTCGCGCAGCTTCATCTTGCGGGTGATGTCGCCACCGTACATGTGTTGAGTGACATCTTTGGAGAGTGCCGACAGTGTGCGCGAGGAGATGATGCGCCCCAGCGCCTGGCCTTGGATCTTGGTGGCAAACTGCTGGCGCGGAAGTATTTTATACAATTTTTCGACCGCAGCGACCGCCTCCTCGTCGGCGCGGTGCGTCGCGATAATGCGCGAAAACGCCGGCACCAACTCATCGGCAACAAGGATGTCGAGCCGGGTCACCTCAGCAACGCGCAACTCGCGCTGCTCGTAGGAGATTGATGCATAGCCGGACGACACACTTTTTAACTTATCAAAAAAGTTGCGCATCAGTTCGCGCAGCGGCATCACCACTTTGACCATCACCCTGCCCCCATGTGGCGAGGACAAGCCACCACCCGAGAAGGTCTCGGTCGACTCGGTCGCTGCCTCGTGCTCAAAGAGGAGTGGCATCAAGGCACCCAAGTACTCGGCGGGGATCAAAATCTCTGCCGACACAAACGGCTCCCAGATTTGCAGAATCATCCCATGGTCGGGGAATTGTGGCGGCGAGTACACGGTGTGCCGCTTGCCGTCTTTTGTCTCGACCTCATAGGTAATAGTCGGCGTGGTCACGACGAGTGACAAATTATTTTCTCGGTGCAGACGCTCGGTGACGATCTCGAGGTGGAGCATGCCGAGCAATCCGCAGCGGAATCCGCGCCCAAGCATCCCCGACGACTCCTCCTCGAAGGAAAGAGACGAGTCAGAGAGCCGCAGCCGCGACAGTGCTTGGCGCAGGGCAGTAAAATCATCTTGACTTTCGGGGTAGATACTCGCCCACACCACCGGCCGTGGCTCGGCATAGCCCGACAGTGGTGCCGTTTTTGAACCATTGAGACGAACCGTGTCGCCCACGCGTGCGAGCCCCGGCTCTTTGATGCCGGTCACCACGTAGCCGATCATCCCCGCTGACAACCCACCAGGGAGCGAGACGGGCGTCGGAGAAAAACTGCCAACATCGAGCGCAGTAAACTTGCGACCCGTGGCAGCAAACTCGAGCACATCACCTTTTTTAATCTGCCCCTCAAACAGACGCAGGTAGACAATCACGCCCTGATGGTCGGAGTATTGAAAGTCGAACACCAGCGCGCGCGGAGCCGAAATAGCTGACGGAGGGAGTTTCGAGCGCGACGGCGCGAGAACTTCAGGCGATTTTTCAGCAGGAAAATCGCCGTGCCCGTAGTCGGCTGATTTCGGCGGAGGAACTCTGGTAATAACCGCCTCGAGTAATTTCTCAACCCCCTCGCCGGTTTTGCCCGAGCAGAGGAGAATCTCGTCGGGGTCGATTTCGAGAAGTGCTGCAACTTGCGCGCGCACATCGTCTACCTCGGCGAGCGGCGAATCAATTTTGGAGAGCGCAGGGACGATGACCAACCCCAGCTCGCGCGCAGTGCGCAGCGTCGTCAACGTCTGCGCCTGCACACCCTGTGTCGCGTCAACCAAGAGCACCGCACCCTCGACCGCGGTCAGCGCGCGCGACACTTCGTAGGAAAAGTCGATATGCCCCGGCGTGTCGATGAGGTTGAGCATCGTGTCGCGCCACACCATCTTGACCGGCTGCATTTTGATGGTAATCCCCCGCTCGCGCTCGAGGTCCATCGAGTCGAGCACCTGGTCGCGCATCTTTCGACGTTCGATAGTGCCCGTAATTTCGAGCATGCGGTCGGCCAGCGTCGACTTGCCGTGGTCGATGTGCGCGATAATACTAAAGTTGCGGATCTGCTGCATAACGCACCAACTGTACCATTTCTAGCCCCAAAAACCATCTCTCCGCCACACATAGGACGGACCTATGTACTTACGACGAGATGTCGGTGGTTTCGATCGAGACGGCGGGGGCTGGAGCAAAGCGGCGATGGAGCGCGGTCCATGCCTCGCACAACTCCTGATTTTTAAGCGAGTAGAGCACCAACCCCGTGACGCCAAGCCCGATGATGCCTGCTGCAGCACCCTGTGTCACCAACCCGAGCGCGGTGTTGATTGTCCCTGCGGTGCCCGTGAGCGCAAGCACAACATAGGAGCACGCGCTGCCGATGACAGACGCGGCAAAACTTTGGAATACGAGCGCGCCGATGCGTGTCCGGTCGACACGAAAGTCGCGCGTAAAGAAATAGAACCCGAGCGTAAACTGGAGTATCGCACCAAGTGCATAGCCGAGCGCGAGCATGAGCACCGAGGTGCCAGGGATGTCGGCAACGCGCAGCAACACCTCGATAAACGAGCGGAGAAATATGCTCGAGTGAAAGAGCGCGACCAACCCAAGCGCCGAACAAATCGACACCACCACATTGGCCGCGCCCCAGTAGAGCGGCTTTTTGGTATTGCCCGCCGCGTAGTAGGCGCGCGCAATGAGCAAGGTCACCGACTGCGCCGCGAGCGAGAGCACAAACAGCGCGAGCGCCGCCGCCGTGAGACGCGTTGCCGACCAGTCGAACGCGCCCGCACCAAGGATCACGCGCACCAACTGCGCGCGCAGCACCACGACAAACACGGTCGCTGGTATCGCCCAAAAAAAGATATGCCGCAATGCTGTCTCGAGGTAGCGCGAGAACTCGGCATGCTCGCCATTGGCATGCATCCGCGCCAGCGTGGGGAACGCTGCGACCGAGTACGACACGCCGATGATCGTGAGCGGCACTGCCTGCAAGTTGTATGCAAACATAAAGATAGAGATGGAGCCCGTGGCAAGGTAGGACGCCAGCGACACCAGCGCCAAGAGCGACAGCTGCCCCGCCGCGAGCGCCAAGGTGCGCGGCACCGACAACCCCAACACCTGCAGCAAGTCGCGCCACACCACGCGCGCGGGGACATGCTCGGTCGCTTTCTCGCTCGTAAAAAATGGTAACTGCACCAACAGATGCAGCGCCGCACCAAGCACTACACCCCAGCCAAGCCCCGCGACACCCGCCAAAGGGTAGAGCACCATGATGCCGATAATGATGCCGATGTTGTACAACAGCGGCGAGATCGAGTAGAGAAAGAACCGATTGCGCAACTGGGTGTAGGACGCCAAGATGTTAGACGCGCCAAGCAGTATTGGTTGGAGCAAGAGTATCCGCACCAAGAGCGTCAACTCGGGGCTCGCGATCTCGGGTGCTAAGTGCGCGGTGATGCTGGGTACAAACGCAAAGACGATTGCCGCGATCACACCCATCCCCACAAAAAAGACAAACAGGATTTGTCGCAAGAAGGACAGCATGCGGCCGCCACCCTCTTTTTCATACTTCGTCAAAATCGGCAAGAGCGCATAGAGCGACAGGAGCGACGCCACGGTCGCAAACAAAAAATCGGGGATACGAAACGCGGCATAGTAGAGGTCGAGCGTATGCGACGCGCCAAAGTGCGCAGCCAACAAACGATCGCGCACGAGCGCCAAGAGCTGCGACCCAAGCGCAAAGGCCGCGAGCACATATGCCGCCTGATGCATCCCGCGCACCTCTTTGCTAAACACCTGCAACAAGGACCGAACCATGTTGCCTATTCTAACTCAAAATCAAAAGATGCGCTCTACACACACCGGGCGCGCAAACGCCCCGCTCTCGCGGGGCGTCTACACAATGGCGCGCGTGCCTGTAAGCCGAATTCTGTCGTGGGTAACAATTTATCTGGTCTCGATGTCGCCATCGAGATCGAGCGGCTCTTCCCTCGATGCCGCCAATTGGCGGATCTCGGGACACGGCCTTGCACCCAGGTAAGGATTTAGCCGTTTCACTCCCACTGAAGGGATTCGTCACTGTTCGCACCTCTGTCGCCCGCCACGAGCGACTGACAGGGATTACCTGCTACCCTTTTAACTCTTATGCAGAGTTGGTGTTCGGACTTTCCTCTCCAGCGTCTCCGCCAGAGTAGCTACCCAGCACGCTAGACGCTATTGTACCACAATTTTACTGCCGATGGCAACCTGGTGCTCATCGGCAAAACCAGCAGGAACCTCGAGCACATAGGTCGCCGGCACGCTGGGGTAAAACGATGTTGGGTAGGTGTCGGGCGAGATATTTTTGTACAGCGTCGTAATCGTGCCATCGCTACCTGCCCAGATGATGTCGAGCGGAAAGCGCATATCCTTCATCCAAAAGCCGTCCATGGTTGGTGGGTTGAATACAAACAGCATGCCCACATTGTCGGCAAGCCCCGCGCGATTGGACAATCCATCCATCTGCTCCTCCCGCGTTGACGCAACTTCTGCAGCAACCGACACCGCCCCGCCTTTTGTGATAATCGTAATCTGTTGCATAGGAAGTGTTGCTTGCCCCGAGATTGCAAACGCGTCTACATTCTGTTTCTGCTCCCGCGGCACAACGTATACCGCCGCTCCAATTGCAATAACCAGCACTACAAATATAAGTAGGATGATTCGCGTACGCATACGATTATGTTTACACCAAACACACGGAGTTGAGGCAGAAGCGCTGGCCGGTTGCGGTGGGGCCGTCGTTAAAGACGTGGCCCAAGTGCGAGCCGCAGCGCGCGCAGACCACCTCGGTGCGTGACATGCCGTGCGATGTGTCGGGGACAAGCGTGACCGCGCCAGGAATGGCTTGATCAAAACTTGGCCAGCCGGTGCCGGACTCAAACTTGGCATCTGCGGCAAAGAGCGGGTTGTCGCACGCAGCGCAGTGGTACTGACCATCCGCGCCAGGCGCAGACAGCTTGCCCGAAAACGGCGCCTCTGTCCCCCGCTGGCGCAGCACCGCGTACTGCTCGGGTGTCAACCGCTCCTTCCACTCTTGTTCGTTTTGTGGCATATCCTGCATAGTTTTATAGTGTTGTGTGTATAATCGAAACACGAGTACCCTGCGGCCCGGTCGTGGTCTCTACCGTCGCGTCGAGTTGTCGCGCGAGCGATTGGACAATCGTGGTGCCAAGACCCTCCTTGCGCGCCACGCGTGTCTGCATGCCAACGCCATTATCGGTCACCGACAGCAACCATCCGCCTGGACTTATCTTAAACGCAACGACAATCGTGCCGGGCATATCCCCGGGGAACGCATGTTTGATTGCGTTAATAGCCAACTCTGCCGTAATGAGCCCGATACTAATGCCCTCGGCCGAAGTGACCATGCCGCCACCCGACTCTACGACAAGCGCCAATGGCCTGCCCTCACTAATCATACTCGTTGCCAAACTGCCGCACAATTCGGTGAGGTAGGGGCCCACCTCGACCTCCTCGTTTAAACTAGTCGTGTCGAGAAACTGCTCGACCGTCGCGATCGACATGATGCGCTCGTGTGCATCCTGGAGATGCGAGCGCACCTCGGGCGACTCGACCGCCTCGGACTTCAGGATCAAGATGCTCGCGATCAACTGCAAACTGTTTGCCATGCGATGCTTCATCTCTTTGATCATCAGATCCTTTTGTTTTGACAACTTCTCTCGCTCCTCTTCGATGAGTTCTTGGCCTGTAATATCCCCTATCGTGAGCAAGAGATGCCTGCGCGCGCTGTTTTCATAGAGCACCTCGCGCGCACTAATCAGTAGCGTGTGCCGCCCGATTGCCGGGAAGTCGTGTTGGAGTTTGTACTCTTTCAACGCCGAGTGCTCGGGGATGATGTTGCTGAGAAAGTGCCGCAGCGCAGGGATGTTGTACTGACCATCGCCGATCTCATAAAACAATTCGCCTTGGATCTCTGCTTTGGTGACCTGAAACTTTGTATAAAAAGAACGACTTGCGACAATAATCCGCAAGTCCGAGTCGAGCACTAAGAATGGTTCGTGGATGGTGTTGACAATGGCACGCGTGAGCGCGTTGCCAAGCTGCGTGTCGGCGAATGGGTCGTCGCCCGGGAAATAGGTCATAGCGGTGTCACGACTCTAGTGTACCACATATACCAAAATCGCCCTCACTGTAGTTGAGAGCGATTCCTGGCTACCTTGGACGATTGCTTAACTCGTCGTTTGGAAGGTCGACGGCCACGTGACACTCACGTTGCCACTTTGGTCGGTTGTGTAGATCAGGTAGTAGTACACCGTGTGTGGCTGGAGCCCCGAGAGCGAGACACTTTGCGACGTGCGGAGGTTGGTATCCGTCATTGCGGTCATACCGCTCACAATTGCCGAGTGCGGCTGCTCGGTGACGCTAAGCGGGCTCGCGCTGTAGTAGACGACGCCCTTTGCGTTCTCGTTGGTCATCCAGTTTACTGTGGCGTTGTTTGCGGTCGTGCCCACAGCGACACCCGAGATGGTAGGCGCAGCCGCACCGCCGCCTATCTTAAGATTAAGCACCGCGAGGGTCTGCGGGCCAACACGGCCAACGGGCGACAACCCGTTCGCACTCTGGAAATTTGATACAGCAGACGCAGTGAGGGATCCGAAATATCCGGTCACCAAACCCTGCGGGTAGATGGTGTTGTCTTGTGCCAAGTAGGTTTGGAGCGACGAGACGTCCGCGCCCGACGCACCAAGATCAAGTTGACGAGTGAGTACATCGGCATGACCCACAAATGGGAGCAGCATCGCGAGCAACAACACCGAGCCCACTCCGACCTCAGCGACATATCGAACGGGGGTAGACATACGACGAGACGTGATTGCGTTATTCATACAAGTAGTAGTAGTTAGTGCTTCTGGTAAAAAATAAAAGAAAAGAACCGCCATAGCGTGACACAGGTTGTTAGAAATCCTTCGACTCCCTAGAGTGTAGTACATCAGGATGAGTATAGAGTGAGCACCTTCCCTCCCCACACAAAAACGCCCCGCACGAGGCAGGACGTTTTTGTATCGCACACCAAATAGATGTGTTTAGTTGTCTGACCAGATGTTGCCTTGATTATTCCAACCCCAATCATCGTTCCATCTACCACCCTTACCACTCTTTGGTTTTTGCTGTGTGTTACCAAAGTTGTCGTTGGTGGAGGTGGTACCCGAGAGAATCCAGACAAACCCCGGATGCGCGGTCTGCGTCCATCCGCTTTGCTGCACCTCCGAGAGCGTGTACAACCCAGCCCCGAGGTTGCTAAACGAGTAGTCGCCACTTGCATCAGTCACGGTTGAGGTGCTGAACCCATGTGGCCCCTTGAGGTTGATTGTCCAACCCGAAAGCCCAACTTCGTTTGCATCCTTGCGGCCATTGGCATTAGCGTCGTTATACTTCATACCCGAAATCGTTCCGAGTTTGAAGTCGCCAAAGTTCTTGTTGCGGACAATCTTGCCTGCACCCAAGACAACCTTGTAGACACCACTGTGTGGCATGGTCTGCATCCAGCCCGGCGGCACTACCTCGCGCACATAGTAGGTGCCCGGCGCCAGGTTGGTGAAGTCGTAGACGCCTTGCGCGTTGGTGACCATCGACGGCTCACCCGGGTCGAGCACACCATTGTTGTTGGTGTCGAGGTAGATAGTCACACCCGGGATACGCTGGTGCATATCATCCGCATCACCGTCGCCATCGCGGTCGGCATACTTGATGCCACGAATCTCGCCTGCCCCCGTGGTGGGTGGTGTGGTGGTCGCAGTACACGTCTCGTTAGCAACGATCACATAGCGATCATTGCTAATCTGCGAGAAGTTTGGCGTCGTCGTCGACAATGGTTGTGTCGCTGCGTCCGCAAAGCTCACCGCGCTGGTCTTGTAGCCATCGAGTCGATAGTTGCCGACCGCACATGCGGCAGTTGTGGGCAACACCTTGCTTGAACTATCAACATCGTTGGTGATCTCCGATATCGTGTAGTCGGCAGGCGTGCTCATCGCAGCCGTGTCAGCACCATAGAGGTTTGATGCGCCACCGAAGTTGGCGCCAAGCACATACGTGCCGGCGCCCGCGCCGATGTTTGTCGCACTCCACGTTGCTGTCATTGGGAAGAGATAGTTGCTTGAGCTTGCCGCAGTCGCAACCGCACCATCAAGATACTTGAGAATGTGCACCTTGAGCGTCGTTGCTGGCGGTGGAGTTTTCGGGCAACTCTTATTCCACACTATGACATACTCATTACTTGGCAGCGTTGCGAAGTTTGGCGTAGTGGTACTCACGACACCATTTTTCGCTGCGGCCAAGGTGGCGCCAGTCGAGTAGCCCACCAACGCGTACGGGTCGCCAGTGCTACAACTTGCACCAACAACGGCGCCCGTTGTATCCTCGTTGACCGAGTAGCTGGAGCTCGTCGCCATCGCCCCCGTAACCGCCTCGTAGGCGTTAGGACTATTGAAGCCCACGGTACCAAGCGCAAAGTCGCCGCTCCCCGCAACGCCACCAATGACCCACGACGCATGCATCGGGAAGGATGCCGTGGTCGACGCAGTAGATGATGCTGCTTTGCCATCAACAAACTTGTCGATAGTGACGGTCACTGTCTGCGGTGCAACAGGTGTTGACGAGCCAGTGATGTCACCGGGGTTTTGATCACCCAGCGACGCCGTGTCGGCATCTATCCACGAGCCATTACTGGGCGTGACATACGTCAGGTAGTAGCTGTTGACATAGGACGAGCCCGAGGTGGACGCAACGCTGGGGAACGCTTGGTTAACCCACCACGAAAACTGCGCCACCGCGCTGTCTGGCAAGACAATCGACTGCGGCGTCGTAGTGCTGTAGCTTGGCGCAAGCGTCACCGACGAGGGGATGGTGTAATTCTCACCGCCAGTGAAGGTGCCCGTGACACCCGAACCCAATGCCACGCCTGCCTGTGGCGAAAGCGGCCCGGTGGTCACAAACGTGCCGTCGGTCGTGCTCGCGTTGGCACACCACGTCGCACCATCGGTGCCCACCCAAACGCTCACATGCTCGGTAAAGGCATCGGTCGCCCAGTTGCCGTGGTTACCCGAGTCGGGGTCGTTAGTAATATGCTGCGTGATGTTGAGGAACGGCGTGCCCACGACGGCACACGGCGCTGGTGATGGCACCAGCGCTGCCGAACTCACCGCCGGCACCACAAGCAGTGCCGCAGCGAACAACGACGCAGAGACCGAGAGAAGTAATTTTTTCATCATACCTAGTACTTTTGTTACGTTGATAATGCTGATAAAACGCACAACACGCTGCACCGTCAGTATAAAAAGACAGCGTGAACCGGGCGTGAACCGGGCGTGAACCGATGTGACGTCTCTACATCAAAAAAGTTGCGTGCTATAGTACTAGGTATGAATAAAGCGCGGCTTGAGGCACTCTCCGACGGCGTCTTCTCAATCGTGATGACGATACTCGTCTTCTCAATCAAGGTGCCGACGCTCCAGAGTGGCAGCACCGACGCCGGGTTGTGGAGCGCACTGCTGGCGCTGGGACCACTCTTCCTCTCCTACTTCGTGTCGTTTCTTGTGCTCGCGATGTTTTGGCTTTCGCACCATTTTATCTACAGCGTCTTTACCAAAAATATCGACCGCGTGCTGGCACTGCTCAACATCCTCTACCTTGCGTTCATCGCGCTCATCCCCTTTTCGGCACAACTCTTGGGTACCTACCCCGAGATGCCGCTGTCGGGCGTGGTCTATGGCGTAAACCTTGCCATCATCAGTATTGTCACGCTCATCATCATCAACTACGCAGAGGCGAGCGACGAGATAGACACCTCCGACATCAGCCCGAGCATGCTGCGACGCGGTATCCTGCGCACCTATCTCACCCTGGGCTGTTCGACCTTGGGTGTCGCGGCGGCACTCATCCACGACGACTTCTCGCTCCTGTTTTTTGCCCTGCCGGTTATCTTTAACACCACGCCGGGCTCCTTTAACATGTTGCAGCGCATCGCCACCTTTACTGCCCGCAATAAAAAGAAAGGGGCCTAAATTTGCTATGCACCCATGCGGCGGGAGCGCGTGGCGTACTCGGCGAGGATTGCGTCAAAGTCGTCAACCGTAAACGCGGGCCACAACGTGTCGACAAAAAAGAGCTCGCTGTAGGCGGATTGCCAGAGCAAAAAGTTGGAGAGCCGCTGCTCGCCGCCAGCGCGGATAATCAGATCGGGGTCGGGCATCGCCACCGTGGCGTCGGGCAAACCCGCTGTCCATAAATACTTTGCCAATGTCTCTTCGGTAATCTCCTTGCCACTCTGCGCAGCACGCTGCGCCGCGTGCACAATTTCTGCACGGCCACCGTAGGAGAGACACACCCACAAGGTGCAGCGTGCGTTGGCGGGGCTGCGCTCCTCGAGCCCATCCATCAAGTGCTGCAGCTCGAGGGAGAATCGCTCGCGCTGGCCCACAAACCGCAGCGCGACACCTTTTTGCATAATCTGCCCCAAACCCTCGCGCGCAATCATCTCAAACAACTGCATCAACGACGCAACCTCTCCCTCGGGCCGTTGCCAATTTTCGGTCGAGAACCCGTACACCACCACGTGTGCGATGCCCCGCTCCTGCGCTGCCAACACCACTCGCTCGAGCGCATCAAACCCACGGCGATACCCCTCGACAACGGGCACGCCGTGCTCGCGTGCAAAGCGGCGATTGCCGTCGAGGATAATGCCGACACACGTGGGGGTATGAGGTAGCGTATTCATTACTCTAAACTATGCGAGACACGAGAACGCTACTATAACTCCACATATCGCACAAAGGTTCTCTGTGGTATATATACGCGATGCGGATCAATAAATATCTCGCGATGCAAAAGTACTGCACACGCCGCGAGGCCGACGAGATGATCTCTCGTGGGCGCGTCATGCTCAATGGCGCCCCGGCCAAACTGGGCGACCAAGTGGGCGAGGACGACGTGGTCGAGGTGACCTTTCGCCCCAAAAAGTATCGCTACTTTGCCTACCACAAACCGCGCGGCATCATCACCCACTCGCCACAGGGCGACGAGGAGTCGATCGAGGACATCGTGCCCATTGCGGGTGTCTTCCCTATCGGGCGGCTCGACAAAGATTCCTACGGGCTCATCATCCTTACCGACGACGGCCGGATCACCGACCCGCTGCTCAACCCAAAATATGTGCACGAGAAAGAGTACGAAGTCACCTGCCGCGACGCACTACCACCCAACTTTGCCACACAGATGGAGCGCGGCGTTGACATCGGCGACCACGTCACCCTGCCCTGCCAGGTCGAAGTGCGCAGCTCGCGCGTATTTGCCATCATTCTTACCGAGGGCAAAAAGCATCAGATCCGCCGCATGTGCGAAGCGCTCGGCCAGCACGTGGTCGACCTCAAGCGTGTTCGCATTATGAATGTCACTCTCGGCCGCCTGCGAGCCGGCGAGTACCGCCCGATCCAATCCGGCGAGCTGAGCATCCTCCTTAAATCAATTGGGATGTAACTGCCACGGAAATCCGTCCTCCGTATCTAAAACTCGGCAGGGCATACAACTCGATACCATCAAGTGTGTTTTTAGAACATTATTTTTCAAGTAGACCTTTTTTAATAAGCACATATCTCAAAGTTTCATTACTGCTCTCTAGTTGCTCTCGTGCCTGGAACATAAGCGCATCTACAGCGGGTCTCCAAAAGGCAAGTTTCTGTTGAATCTTCTCGGGGAGATTATCTACCTTCTCCGTGATTTCAACTAAAGTTGCAAGGGGCATATATAGCGCATTGTTGTTTCTATCATCAAAATCATTCCTTAGTACTTCCTGGAAGTTCTTTCCGTTTGATTTATAACGATCCCAGTACTTTTCGAGAGCGACAGGGTGTGAGCCGAGTCCTCGTTTTGCCATATCACGTATGTCCCTAATTTCTTTGTCCCTACTATTATCTCCAGACCATCCTTGATACATAACGTAAAAGAAATTCTCTTCATAATCGTACAAACTTTCATTGCCTCTCACGTATTTTTGCTCATATTCATCAAACACACTCTTAATCATGTGGATTATTATTGGTTTGTTTTGCTCTAGCATATATGCGAACGCTTCACGAAAACGTCGATGTATATCACTAACACCCCCTCGCGTATCATTAGCAAACGAGTTGAGTATAATAAATTTTCCACCAATAGTAATCTTTGGTGACCTCATTAGTTGGTCTAGCGCCTTCACAACTTCATCCATAATATGCGAGGAATATTTCGTATCCTCTCCAGCAGTATTTTTAGCTTTCTCTACAAGAACAAGAAGTGTGTGGACGAAATCGTATATAATTGTGTCGTAAATGGTATCGCCAATATCTCCTGGTCGAACCTCGACCTCTCCGTTTACTAACCGCCGCTTTACATCTTGGAGCACACCAAGATGCGTTTCCATCTTGGCATCAGTAATCTCATCTGAAAAACGCGAATACTCGTGCAACTCCAACAACGACAAGTTCGGGAGAATTAACTGACCTTGCTGGTGCTGAAAGTATAGAGCGTCTAGTCGTGCATAAGGAGACCCTTCTTCACCATCTGTCATGTGCAAATAATTCCAAAGTTCGTAGGGATCTGACAATGTTCCGAAACGTGACCTCTTTGAGTCAACGGACATATCACGATATGAGTTCCAAAATTCATATGCCGTATACGATATAAAAGCAACGAGTTCTTCAACACGGCTCTTCTCATTCTCGTCCATGTCATACTTCTTCGACGCTTGAGCAACCTGATCAGCAACCCTGCCTTTACCTTCTTTAAGATCTCTTCGCTTAAAGTGAGAATCGAGCCCCTGCATAGTGAGCCCGCGGTTGGCAAATTGGGAGCGAAAGTCGTCGGCATATTCTGTCAGAAAAGGTATGATGTGTGGATACTCAATTCGGACATATTCCATAATGAGTAAATCGCTCATTCTTACGGTTGGTTTTGATACGTACGACTCACTCCTATACGTACCAAAGGTGAAATAGAGCCCATTTATACAACGATCAATTAATCGAGGCGAAAATCCAATTATTCCAAACACGCGAGAGATTCTGCCCCTTTCTTCTATTTCAGTTTCGAAAGGAAGAGATGTTGTGTCAAAATACGCATACTCCAAATTATTTTCTAGGTCTGGTTTTCTTTGATTCTCATCAAGTGAGTTATTAAATGTAATTAATCTATCTTTGAAATATCCCAACTTATTTTCATACGATACGGGCGGTAAGAAAATAGGTGACAAAGTCAAACTTTTTGAACCACCGAAGAAAAAATCCCAAATGAGGTGCGTTAATTCATTTGTGGGGTTATATTTTTGTAAGTATCGTCGTAGACTAGCGTCAGAAACACATAACATAAACACGACTCGAACAGGCATTCCCGTGCGTCCTTCGTTTTTAAAGCGCTCAATGATTTCAACCACTCGATATATTTCATCAAACCGAGCGCGTTCAATTTCATCGATCATCACAACCCATAACTTCTCTTGGACTTTTTGGACATTTCCAAACACATTTGCAATCTCAGGTGTCACTAATTTCCTACCTGGAGGCGGTAGCGCTGAGTCGCACACTGCTGCCTCTGTAGATTGTAGACCCTTATTTAGGGCAGGTAAAAGCTCAAAGATTGACGCTAGAATCCCATTACCTGACTCGCGCAAAATAGATTGCATAAATGGCACAGCAAGAGTCGTATCGAACTTTGGATACCTTTCTTTCAGTGAAGCAAACCACCTTTCTGCAAACAAAATCGAGAAATCTTTGGCTTCATTTGTCTCAGTGAGTGATATGAAAGTGTAGAGCGTTTCTTCTTGGGGCAAGTGCTCGATTATCATTCGTGCAAAAGAGGATTTTCCAAACCCCGGAAACCCATATATGCCAATAACGTTAACATGCTGTTTCACTCCCATCAGACGCATCGCCACACTTTCTGCGGAATCCTTAAAATCAAACATATCCCCCTCTTTACCAATCGCACCAGCCGCAAACCGCATTGGTGATAAATTTTTCAATTCAATCACATCAATGCTCCAATACCACACAAAAAATATTAGAGAGAAGAACGATAGAATAAAAAAATCTGATACAGCTATACGCATATCAACGCGCAATAACCAATAGAAAAATATCGGCATCAATATATCAGTAGCAACGATAGTTGGGCATAAGTATGCCACCCAAGAACTCTGATTACGAAATTTCTGTGTTGCAATATTTCTACGCAAATCAAACACAAAATCAATCAACCATAATGACAGGAAAAATATTGCTAGCACGGCAAACTCTACAATTGCTTCAATCATATAAATCTTGCAACTAAACTACTACATGTGGCCTAGTTTGCAAGCACACAATCTGTACTAGGTAGTATACTTACCCTATGCATCCAAAATTTGTTGGCACATTGATGATTGTCATCCTGCTCGCATGTGTTGCGACGGGCGCACTGGTGTACCCAACACTGCCTGCGATGGTCGCCTCGCACTGGGGCGCGGGCGGGCAGGTCAATGGCACAATGAGCAAGTTGTGGGGCGTGGCATTGCTGCCGATTATCATGCTGGTGTGCATTATCCTGTGGGCAGTCGTACCAAAAATTGACCCACTTGCGCCGAGCATGAAAGGGTTTCGCTACGTATACGACTTTATCTTCTTTCTCATCGTCGCGTTTTTTGCCTATGTGTATGCGCTCACACTGTTGGCCAACTTAGGGATTCATTTCAACATGACGACCGCGCTCTTGCCGGCACTTGCCGCACTCATCGCCATTCTCGGCGCGCTGCTGCCTCGGCTCAAGCGCAATTGGTTTGTCGGCATCCGCACCCCATGGACCATCTCGAGCGACCGTGTGTGGAACAAGACGCACCTGCTTGGCCGCACACTGTTTGAAGTTGCCGCGCTGTGTATCCTCGCTGCTGCCTTTACCCCGCCACCACTTGCCCTCGCACTCAGCATCATCCCCCTCCTTGCCGCAGTGATTATCTGCGTCGCATATTCATACATCGTGTTTCGACAACAGCGGTAGATAGCGAACCCCCGAGCATCGCTGCTCGGGGGTGTTTGCCGCTCGCGCCTTTTCAGGAGAGAACGACGGGGATCTGGATGCAATCGGGCGCACCATGCACTTTGCGGTCGGGGCGGCCGGTAACCTCGACATCAAGGACGCCGTCTGCTGTCACGTACGCAACCAGCCGGAGGTAGTAGTCGCCAACACAGCGATTACCTTGTTCGTCGAACACAACAATCGGAGTTGACGTCTGCGGCACCTGCTGCTGCAGAATCCATGCCGCATGTTTGATGTCGCTCACTTGTGCGAGACGAGCACCAAACTCCTGCGGGTCGAGATCGGAGAAGTACACCCCTTTCATACCCGAGGAAACAACCGCCTTGAGCACACTCGACGAGCCAGAGTCGCAAATGGACGACCACTGCCGGTGTTTCTTCGATACCAGCGCCGTCGGAGGCATGAACTCACTCATGCCATCCTGCTCACGCAAGAACGGCAGATAGGCCTTCGACCCCAAATACGCAACTGGCGGGAACACCGCCCGAAGTGCACCCGAGCGATACTGCGCAACCAACCGCTCGCGGAGATTCGTATCGCGGAGCGTATCAGGAATCGCGAGCAGCACGCCGTCGAACAACGTCGCCTGATTTGAGAGTTCGCACTCCCGGACCATCCGCGCATCGATACCGCGCCGCCGAAGCGTGTTGCACAAGATTGTAAAGCATGTCTCGTAGTAGCGCTCGTGTTCCGACACAAGCACATAGAACGGAGCATCCTCGGCACCATGCGCATGCAGAATCCGCACCAACTGCTCGACACCAGGGAACCGACGTGTGCCGAATACACCAGACATACTTTCTTCGAGCAGCGCTGCGTAGCCAAACCCACGCGGATTGTAGACATCCACCTCGACGATTTGGAACCTGCCGAAGCGATCCTGAACAATGTCGACCTTGAACACTGGCGGGATGCGCAACTCACCATCACGCGGGAGCAACAACCCTCGCGATGCGCTGCTCGCAAACCGAAGCATCTCTGCCTCGTAATGGGGCGGGTGTTTAACATTGGCACATGCGCACAGGTGCTGATTGAGCTCACTCACTGCCGCACCAGTTGCGACCGCGAGACGCTCCATATTTGCCGCCTGCGACGCGGACATAGTGTATGCGGATGGCGAAAGCACATAGGCATGCCGCCGACGCTTCTCTGCATCTCCCCAATATCCACACTGGGAGAGATACATTTCGAGGTCGGCGCGGTCGAACCCAAGGTCAACTGTCTGCGACATGACGCACGTTGTATCCATAACTTCCCTCCAGGGAATGGTGTGAAAGAACTATGGTGTCCTGCTGGGCACCTTGCTGGCGGCTTCTAGACCCCGCCAGCAGGGCAACAATCAGGCAATGATTTCTAACAACTCATGCATACTCTCAATCGTTCGCCACGGCACATCCGCATCTGTCTCCGGCTGCAACTCTGCAAACTTCCCCCGCTTAAGCCACACCGTACGCGCCCCATGCTTGTTGCCTGCGCACATCTCGTCGTGCAGATGATCACCAACGACATACACAGGATCACTACTTTCTCGAATAATTTTTTGTATTGCTATCTCTTTTTCGTCTACAAATGAAACACTGGCGAACATGTGTTCGATACCAAGATCGGAAAGAAGTTTTTCGCGACCCTGTTCACGGCGAGAAATAAGATGTAGCGTTTCGCCGCGTATATACAATGTGTTGAGCACTTCAATCGCACCAGGCACGCTCGTGTCGGTCTCTGGGTCGTATATCGTCCGATTGAAGTCGAAGATGATGGTCATGATGTGTTGCTGATTAAGTTGATACAGAGATATTTTTATAAAGAGAAAACCCGCTCCTGGTTAGAGGAACGGGTTTTCTTGCAGTTGCGTTTGTATGTATTACTTTTCTACAGACGCAAAAAACCCGCTCCTCGTGCTAAGGAGAAGCCACTTCATACCACGACGGCGATGTGCGTGGGTTGCGTTCATGTGTCTCGACTATATCAGAGGTGTAAAAAAGTGCAAACGAGACACTGTGCAAATCCCTGCTATCATATCCTCATGCGCCTGCGGACACTGCTGAGTATTGTCTCGATTATCATCGTGTGCGGCTCTTGGGCGCTGCACCAACAGAGCACTACCGCGCTGCAGCCATCTCGCACAAACCTGGTGGCAAGTGCCGGCGCAGCAACGAGCACGAGTGATACGAACAACGCCAAAGCGGGCGCTGCCAACCTCTACCCCGACCCTGCGCTCACGCCGGGCGCCGTGCTCACCACCGATGCGGCAACTGTCTGCGCCCCGGGCTACGCCACGTCGGTGCGCAATGTGCCCGTTGCAGAAAAAAGAGAAGTGTACGCCGAGTATCACCTCGCCTACCCACAACCAGCAGGCAGCTACGAGGCCGACCATTTTATCTCGCTCGAGCTGGGCGGATCCAACGACATCACCAACCTGTGGCCCGAGCCCGCGCTGCCCCGACCCGGCTTCCACGAAAAAGATGTGGTCGAAAATTATCTCCACGACCAAGTATGCTCGGGCAAACTCTCCCTCCCCGACGCCCAAAAAGAAATCTCCACCGACTGGTACGCGGTGTATGTGCGGATTGGTGTTTGACAAACAATCATACATATCCTACTCTCAACTCGACGCGGCATGTTCCGCGTCTTGCACAAACAGGAGGGTTCTAATGGATTTCGGAAACGACGAAGCGCCTCAGTTCGAAGAAGAAGATGAAGAAACCGCTAGGCGTTTCGAGGCGGTTTATAACGAGGGTGTCCTTGCGGCAAGAAAAACGACCACAAAGGAGGACGACCATCTGAGCAACCCAGAGACAATCGAAGAACTCGCGCGCCGTTTCAGCTAAAAAACTGATTCATGCATAATAAATAAGAGGGAAAATTTCCAAGAAAAGAGTGCCTATAGGGGCGGCTTGCCAGTTGGTGAGCCGCTCTTTTTTATTTTCTATACAATAATAAGGTGCTATTGTATTCGTATGACTGAACAAGCCGAGTACACCGTCGTGCGATCCGAGAAGGGGTACGAGATACGCATCTATTCTGCACACATCGTGGCACAAACGGTGGTGCAGGGGCCGTATCGCCGCGCGCTCAACCAAGGGTTCCGCATCGTGGCCGGTTACATCTTTGGCGGCAATAGAAAAAAGGAGCGCATCGCGATGACCGCGCCTGTGGTCGAGCAAAAAGGAGGTGAGAGAATTGCCATGACCGCGCCGGTATTGGCAAGCATCGAGGGCGAATCACACACCATATCCTTTGGCATGCCGCGCTCCTACACGCTCGCCACCCTGCCGACCCCAACCGACCCACGAGTGAAAATCGTTACCATCCCAGAGAAAAAAATGGCGGTGATACGATTCTCCTGGCTGCGCACCGCTGACCGTGTAGAGGCAAAAAAGCACGAGTTACGCGCAGCACTCACACGCGACAACGTGGTGACACACGGCGAGCCGCAGTATGCCGGATACAATCCGCCATGGACGCCACCTTGGATGACTCGCCACGAAGTGCTGGTGGAGATAGAATAATACAACACGTCTTAGGAATCTTTTTCAAAAAAATAGTGCGCCTTGAGAAAAAAGTGTTTTTAGCGCATGATGGTGTGGTTGCGTTGGTCTGTGCGAAAAAAAGAATACCTATGGAGGCGTCGCATAGCGGTCTAGTGCGCAGACCTGGAAAGTCTGTGTGGGGCAACCCACCGAGAGTTCGAATCTCTCCGCCTCCGCCAACCAAAATCCGGCACCAGCGGGCTATATACAAGAAAGACGGCTCACAAAAGAGCCGCCCGGTAGTCAGGGAGGGGCGCTAATAACGGCGCTTCTTCCCCTTTATTCGTCTGCCACCAACCTTGCTGGTTGATGCAGTCGTAGCTGGTCGTAATATCTCTAAAGAACGTTGCACCTCCCGATTACTCGGCGTGCTTTTTGTAAACTGAGACATCAATGGCCCCAACTCTTCTGGACCCATCGAATAAATACCATCCTCAAATTTAACCATTCTAATTACCTACCTTTCAATACATAGGCCTCTGTGTCAGAAAAATCTCTGAACACCGTACGCACGTCACGTCTAACTAGAGAGTTTGAGCCCCGCCCCGTGCGACATGCACAGGGCGGAACCCGTCGAACTTGGGGGCTACTGCCCCTGATTAACGCTGCCGCGCCGCTCGCGCTCGTGACCGTGCCCAGGCTTGCGGCTAACGAGCAGTGCGCTTGCGGCTCGCGCTGCCTGTTGCACCGCCTTGTCGGCAATCGGCTTCTGTTTCAACGCAGCAGCAACACGGCCTGCACGACCTCGTTTCATAACCGAACTCCCCAAAACGAAACGTCGACACCGTTATGGTGGCGACAAGAGCTTTTATACTCCCGCGCGGCAAAAGCGTCAACCCTACTTGTCCCCCACCAATGCGTTGATACGGTCCTCAATCGGCGGATGTGTCATAAACAGTTTGGAGATACCGCTCATCGCCGCGTGCGCGCCAAACGGGTTGGAGATGTACAGGTGTGCGGTCGCGTTGTTGGGATGCTCCATTGGCTCTGCATACGCGCCAATTTTAGCGAGCGCCGAGGCGAGCCCCTCGGGGTAGCGGGTCAACAGTGCGCCCGAGGCGTCGGCCAAAAACTCGCGCTTTCGCGAGATTGCGAGCTGTAGCATCGTCGCCAAGATGGGCGAGAGGACCACAAAGGCGATGGCGAGGATCGTCAACAATGGGTTGCCGCCGCGCTCCTCGCGATCATCACCACCAAAAAGTGACGCACGGAGAAAAAAGTCGGCAACAAGTGTAATGATGCCAACCAAGACGACCGCGACCGTCGAGACAACCATGTCGCGGTTGCCGATGTGCGACAGCTCGTGCGCGAGCACACCCTCGAGCTCCTGCTTGTTCATCATCGCCAAGAGCCCCGTGGTGACGGCGACCGCCGCATGCGTGGCGTTGCGCCCCGTAGCAAACGCATTCGGCGCTTGGTCGTCGATGATATACACGTTTGGCTTGGGCAGCCCCGCGGTGATGGACAGATTTTCGACAATGCGATTGAGTTCGATATACTCGGGACCATCGGCAGGGGTGGCGCCCGCCATCGCGATCACTAATTTGTCCGAGAACCAGTAGCTGCCGATGTTCATCGCAAACGCAAAGATGATCGCGAAGATGAGCAGTCCTGGATTATGGAAATACCACGACACGGCCCAGCCGACCGCGACGACGACCGCCAAAAAGACGCCCATCAAGACCCACGTTTTGGCGCTATTTTCTGTCTGATGCGTGTAGAGCGTTGCCATATTCTATTAGTACTTAATTATCAATCCATCCATGTGTCATCAGTCCAGTTCTGCTCCATCTCTTTGACTCGCGATGCAGGAAAAGTGTAATCTCCGGCACCATACTGTCCTGGACGAGTCATGTATAAACGCCTTCTTTGTGTATCAAAGATAACACTGACGTCTTTATCCCGTGGGTCTCTATCCATTATAGTTTGCCCACCTGATTTAAGCGACCGCACAGTGTCCTCGTCCATTCCATTTCCTAAAATATTATGCTCAAGATTTGGACCAACGACAACAACAGGATCAATACCCAAAACATTTTGACTCAATGAACCAATCAGCATTACCATCTCTTTATACTCCTCCGCACTATAGGGATACACAGAAGAACCGACCCCTTCTGTCCAGCCACCAAATACAACCGTATCTATACTCCCACTCTCGCAGCGAGTCCGTAGCTCAGTCAAACTCGTCGAAAGGTCGGCAATGAATGTATCTCGTCCCGCATCAGGCATATTGCGATTGAGAACAGATTTACTATCCTGATGGGTGAGAATAGAGATATTTTTGCCAGTTTCCTTGTCTATACCAACTGCAACAAGCCCCGTGCAATCGGCATACCCCGCCGATTTTTTGTCTGAAGAATCAAGAGCCGATATCACATAAGAATCAACTCCCGCATTCCTCTGATTAAATTGCTTCCACACTGCGTCATTTCCATAATAATCAACTGGGGTTGCACCAGCTTCTAGGAGAGATACTTTGTCATCAGTGTCCGCATTAAACTGCTCGATTGTGCCAACACAAGCAAGTATCTTTCCAGTTGCAGGTTTTTCCTGACTTTCCATTCTAGACACAATGTGCTTTCGTTCAAGAGATTTCATACTCAATTCAAGACCCACGTCTTGGCGCTATTTTCTGTCTGATGCGTGTAGAGCGTTGCCATGTGTCCACTATACCAAATTTACCAACTCCCGCCTCCCCCACCACCAAAACCACCACCCGAAAACCCGCCACCCATCGAGCCCGAGCCGCCACTGGGCGCGGCAGCAAGTGTCGACGAGGCGCTGGTCGAGAAGGTATGCAACGAGTCGGCGAGGATGATTGCATTAAACGCGCCGCCGTGCGGGTCGTGGTACCAGCTGGGTGGCGTGGTGTAGATGCCCTCGAATTGTTTTGCCCACTGCTCTTCGACACCGAGCACCATCGCATAGGGCAGCAGTTTTTCAAACAGTGCAGGATTTTTCTCGGGCGCATTATGGAACGCGATGCGCGACTTTTCGGCAACATCAAGATACAGCGCGAGCCCTTTGATATGCTCGCGTGCGACCGCCCCCTGCTGCGTGACGCGCGGCATCAGGTACCCAAACGCGACGACAATACTGCCTGACACGATCAAACTGATACACCACAGCGCACCAAAAAGGTACGCCACCGAAAAGCCAGCAACAATGCACAGGATTCCCATTGTGAGGTACGCGCCCACCACTGCGGTGGGGTTTTCGGGGAAATATCCTTTAGTCACCAGCGCCGAGAGTGTTGCTGTTTTAATTGCGGGCAGTTGTGTATAAAAATTATTTTTGAGATCCGACAGTTTTCGCTCGGTCGCACCATCAACAAAGAGTGCGTCGAGGAGCAGTTGGTCGAACGTGCTCAATGCCTCGCCACCACTTGGCGTGAGCCGGTTGAGCACATAGTCGGTGTGTGTAAAGAGCAATACTTTTTCGTCGCTGCGCGTAATGGTGAGGTAGCCGCGCGTCGCGAGCGAGATCAACTCGGCAGAGATTGCTGCATCGTGTACACGGCTATGGAGCACCGTCGCACACTCGATGGGCGTGAGATTGTCTGGCGCGTCGTACTCGGGGATGATGGTGCCGCGGCCGCGCGGGTCGCGACCTTTGTTGTACCAACGCACAAACATCGCGATGAAAATAATAAACGGCAGTGCCAGGATGCTGTTGTCGAGAAATGCCTGGAGCACTCCTGCCCACACCGACGGCTGCTCGACAATCCCCTTGGGGAACCCGACCGCGACCGTGAGCCCCTCGCCCCGCGCGAGTGGGCGTGACGCAGCAAACAACACTTTGTCGATCGAAGCGCTGCCTTGGGTTGTCGCGCACTGCTCATTGCTGCCCGCAGGGCCTTGGTAGCAAGCAACACGCGCATCGAGCGGCGCCACGGCCTGAGGCAAAAATACTTCGGCGCTCGCCTCGTCGATAGGCACCTGCCAGCCGTTGCCAGTGACATTCCAATACCACTCGTCGTAATCGGCAAAATAGCCAACCGAGCGCGAGACGGTGTAGGAGATGATATACGTTTTGTTGCCGGTCACGAGCGTGTTGGCGTCGCCGATCTTCAACTCCTCGTTGGAGCCGGGGTAGGAAATAGTAAACGATTGCGGTGTGCCGTTTTGATCCACCACCGAGATATTGGAAAGGGCGATCGACTGCTGGCCCAGCGTCGTCGCGTAGCGCACCGGGATGTCACGGAAGATACCGTGCCGCTGTGCCCCACCAAAGGCGTATGCGATTGTCTCGACAACTGCGACGGTCGCGTCGGCATGCACATGCGCGGTCACATCAAAATGCTCGATATGCTCGCCGCCCGCCTGCGCAGTTGGGTGTGTACTTGTTTGCGCATGCGCCACCCCCACCGCGCCAACAGCGCAGAGTGCGAGCGCCATGCATACGATGACGATGGATTGCTTACGCATGAGACACGTAGGAGAGCAGCGGGATGAGCACCACCACGCAAAAGAACCAGATCGCAAACACCTGGAGCAGCAGCACCGACCACGCTGCGCCCGCGAGCACCCGGCTGCCCGGCGTATGTGACAATTTTTCGGCCGAGATCGCCGAGAGGCCGATTGCGAGCGGGACAAACACCACCCCAAACAGCATCCCGGTGAGTGCCGCGAGCGAGAGCGCGTTGTAGAGCGACACGACCAACTCGTTTGCCGTATGACACTCGACCAGCGTATTAAAAAAACCGCCACTACAGCCGAACATGCGCCCCACCGGAGTGATAACCACCGCAGCCAATGGCGGCAATGAGAGAATAAACGCCAGCAACGTGCATGCCGCGTAGGTCACCTTACGCTGCATTGTCTCGACTGGGTTCTCCATACTCAGAAGTATATCAGAACTTTACGGCAACCGGCTCGCGCGCAGCAGCATCGGCGTCGCCAAGCTCGAAGAACTCGCGCTTTTCGAAATGGAATGCGCCTGCGATTATATTGCCAGGGAAACTCGCGAGCGCAGTGTTGAGGTCGCGGACGTTGCCGTTGTAAAAGCGGCGAGCGGCCTGGATTTTATTTTCGGTATCCGACAACTCGCCCTGCAATGAGAGGAAGTTTTGATTTGCCTTGAGCTCTGGATACGCCTCAGCGACCGCAAAGAGCGACTTGAGTGTCGTGCTCAGCTGATTCTCTGCAGCACCTTTTGCCTCGAGACCTTGTGCACCCATCGCCGCCGAGCGCGCTGCTGCGATATTCTCAAATGTGGTCTTTTCGTGTGTGGCGTAGCCCTTGACCGTCTCGACCAAGTTGGGGATGAGGTCGTAGCGACGCTTGAGCTGCACATCAATATCGGCCCATGCCTCCCCCGCCCGCTGCACCATCGTGACAAAATGGTTATACGCAAACACGACCCACAGCACAATTACTGCTAAAACCGCGAGCACAATATATAGAAGTGTCATACACCAGTAGTATACCAAATCGCACTGTTGTGTACAAAAACTACCCCAGTGTGGGGTGGTTTTTGCTACACAGGACGGACCTATGTATTTTTTAGTAGTCCATGCCGCCCATGTCGGGCATGCCAGCGCCTGCGGAGTCCTTTTCATCCTTTGGCTCCTCGGCGATGAGGGCCTCGGTCGTGAGGAGGATTGCTGCTGCCGAGGATGCACGCTCGAGCCCCGTGCGCGTCACCTTGACCGGGTCGACGATGCCCGCGGCGAGCATGTCCGCCACGACTTCGTCGCGCACCGCATCATAGCCCGCGTTGCCCTTCGCATTTTTTACCTTGTCGACAACGACACCCGCGTCGACACCTGCGTTGATCGCGATCTGTCGCAGCGGCATCTCGAGTGCCTTGAGCAAGACCTCAAAGCCCACGCGCAGGTCGGCGGTCATCTTGTCTTTTTGTTTTGCATAACTCTCACCCACTTTCTGCGCCGCCTTGACCAGTGCCGTGCCGCCGCCAGGGACGATGCCCTCGTCGATCGCCGCCTTGGTCGCATTGACTGCGTCTTCGATCTTCAACTTGAGATACTTCATCTCGGTCTCGGTTGCAGCACCAACGCGGATGACCGCGACGCCACCCGAGAGTTTTGCCACGCGCTCCTCCAACTTCTCTTTATCAAACTTGGAGTCGGTGTTGGCGAGCTGCGCTTTGATCTGCGCCACGCGCGCGTCGATATCTTTCTTTGCACCCTTGCCACCAACAATCACTGTCTTATCTTTCGTCGCAATCACTTTTGCGGCATGACCCAATGTTGAGAGTGTCGCACTTTCAAACGTTGTACCTTGGTCGGCAGAGATTACCTCGCCACCGGTCACCGTCGCAATGTCGAGCAACAACTCCTTCTTGCGGTCGCCATAGCCCGGCGCTTTGACGCCAAGCACGTTGAACGTCCCGCGCAACTTGTTGACCACAAAGGTGGTGAGCGCCTCGCCGTCGACATCGTCGGCGATAATCACCAACTCTTTCTTGCCGGACTGTGCAACTTTTTCAAGAATGGGCAAGATCTCCTGCACCGACGACACCTTTTTGTCGGTGATGAGAATTGCCGCGTCTTTGTACGCCGCCTCCATGCGCGAGGTGTCGGTCACCATGTAGGCGCTGACATACCCCTTGTCGAACTCGAGCCCTTCGACAATCTCCTTCTCAATCCCGAGCGACTGCGACTCTTCAACTGTCACCACACCATCCTTGCCCACTTCTTTAATCGTGTCCGCAATAATCGTGCCGATCTCCTCCGACTCGGCAGAGACAGTCGCGACTTGGCGGATTTCTTCATCGGTCTGGATTTTTTTTGCCGATGCACGCAGCGCCGCGACTGCCTCGGCAGATGCGCGTTCAATGCCAGCACGCACACCCATCGCATTGAGCCCCATCTCGGTGTGCTTCATCCCCTCCTCGACAAGCGCCTGGAGCAGCACCACCGTTGTCGTCGTGCCGTCGCCTGCAATATCGTTGGTCTTGGTGGCAACCTCCTTCACGATCTCGGCACCCATGTTCTCAAACTTGTTGGAGAGAGAAATTTCTTTTGCAATCGACACACCGTCGTTGGTGATCGTCGGGCCGCCGTAGCCCTTGTCAAAAGCGACATTGCGCCCACGGGGGCCCAGTGTGACCTTGACCGCGTTTGCTGCTTTATCAACACCCGTTTTCAGTGCTCGGCGCGCACGCTCGTTAAAGAGAATTTGTTTTGCCATACTATATATAGAATGTTAGCGGGATACTAATGTTGATTACTCAAGAATCAAGCTGATGCTGTCCTCGCGCACAAGGTAGTACTCGACACCCTGCACTTTTACTTCATCGAAACCGTATTTCGAGAACATAACCTTGTCACCAACAGAGACAGCAACTGGAATAATCTCGCCACAGTCGGTGCGCTTGCCGGGGCCAACCGCGACCACCTCGCCCTGCTCGGGTTTTTCTTTTGCCGAGTCGGGGATCACCAGACCAAACGAGGTGGTTGTCTCGGGCTTGATTGGCTTGAGCAAAATGCGGTCGCCAAGCGGGATTACCCCAAGCGCGCCGAACGAGTAGCTGACGGTGTGCTTGCTCGGTGTCGCTGCACTCTTTGTTGCGACTCGCACTGTTGATTTCTTTACATTAGATTTTGCTTTCTTTGCAGATACTTTTTTCTTCATAGCGAAAAATGGTGATTACCGACCACTACTAATAACGCGCCCAAATCGCCTTAACTATAGGCAAATTATGGACGCGGTCAAGCGGGCAGAGATACGCCGCAACGAACGAGCGTGCTAGCGCTTTTTGACTTCTTTGGTGTCGTCGTCTTTGAATGCGCGGCGGAAGTGCTTAATCGCCTGCACCACATCTTCGGACAACTGTGGGATCCGCTTCGAGCCAAAGAGCAGCAGCGCGATAATCGCGATGACGATGAGCTCTTTCATACCGATAAAATCAAACATAGTAGTGATGAGGATGCACGTTAAGAACTAGTAATGAGTTAATAGTACCACCTCGTATAAAAGGAGCAATGGTGCGGTCATGATAAGAAGTGACAATCCATCGGTGGGTGGCAGGAGCGCGACAAAAATAACGATGGCGAAGTACGCCTCGCGACGATGGCGGCGCAAAAAGGCGGTGTCGATCAACCCCACACGCAAGAGTGCGCTCATGATGAGTGGGAATTGGAACACGAGCCCCAACAACAGCGACGTCACCAACACCTCCGAGATAAACGAGCCGATGTCCCAGATGTTTGCAAGTCCCAAACTCTGATTAAACAGTGCAAGCGCATCCAGCGAGTAGTACAGGATGAGGAATCCATACCCCGCACCGAACACAAACAGCAAGATGCTCACCGGGACCGACAAGATAATCGCCCAACGCTCGCGCGGCGTGATTGCGGGCGAGACAAATTGATAGAGCAAAAACATACACACCGGCAGCGTGATGCAGGTTGCCAACAAAAACCCTACATCCACTGCCAGCCCCGCGAGTTGAAACGGCGATGTCGTCGCCACGGTCACACCCTTGATATGAAAGAAGATGAGCAAGTAGGCGATCACCCAGCGCGACGCGAAGATACCAACTCCAAAGAGGATACAAAACAGGACGACAGTCGCGTAGAGCCGCCGCCGCAAGTCCTCGAGATACGGGAAAAATGGTTTTAGTTTTGTCGTCCAGCGCACCACACCACACAGTATACCGTCTTACTTACTTAAGCGTGAGCACCGCTTGGATTGTCTTTCCATTGATACTTGAAAGCGATGCGGAGGCCACGGTGTACCGCACATAGGTTGTCTCATTGCTTTTATCGGCAAGCGCATGCGTACTGTCGTAGGTACTCCAGGAGGTGCCTGCGTTTGTACTACTTTCAAACGTGCCGGCTGGGGATGCGGGGACAGAGATACTGTCGTCGATAATCGCCGCCGAGCCCGGTGACGTTGCGTCATAGAGGCGAACGCGCATGGCGGGCACCGTGCCGTTGAACGCAGTGACAAAGCGCCACGCAAATCGGCTGTTGGTGATATCCGACAGGGTGACCGATGGTTGGAAGTGCGAGTCGGTGGTCGCGTCCTCGTACGCCACACCAACACTGCACACACGTGCGGGGATACACATAAGGCCAATGGTGCGAAACTCGACCCGCAGCTGGATCTGAGTTGCAGTCGCTGCCGCGATCACCCCCGTTGAGTCGACCGCGGCCCACGAGCCCGAGTCGTCCGAGATGCCGCTGGTGCGATAGCTGAGGCGCAAGGGCTCGGTGCCCAGCCCCAAGTTGTTGCCGGTCTTGCCGCCCAACACCTGCACATCATTGGCAAACACATTGGTAAAGACGGTCGCATCACTCACGCTCTGTGCAGGAAGCACGAGGTAACATTTGGACACCGTAGTGCCACCCGTGTACTCCCAGTCGGCACCCAAGGGCACCGCGTAGACACGATCAGTAATCGCTGCGGTACCCACACCCGCCAAGTAACACAACCCGTTGTCACAATAGACGGTATATGCCGTCGTCGAGTAGGACGGCACCGGTGTCACCGTTGAGTCGGTTGTTGTGATGTCGGTCTGACGTATATCAACTCCCCACACTCGATCCATTTGCGTTGCGCCATCGTTGTAGTATTTGGTTACATAGTTTCGATACCCTGTGGTGCTACTCGCTGTAGTGATCACAAAACTGTCGATGTTCGCCAAGTAAGAAAGCGTTTGCATGTTGCTGGACGCAACAAAAGTTCCCGTGGCACCCGGCGGGATCTCGGTCATTTTGTCGCCATTCGTGGTGAGCCAGTTGCTTGAGTTATTGGCAATGGTGGTTACATCTGCGGTGCGGTACACATAGGTCGTCGTTGTAAAATACAAACATGGCTTCCCTGACCCTGCGCCATGGTTGGTGGTCGCTAAAATCAAATTATTATACTGCGATGGCGTACCCGAGAGCGTACCATTGGTGTTGGTCTTAAACAAAAACGCACTGGTCGACTTACCGCTCGCCAACGTAAGCGCTGCACGCACATCATATTTATAGATAATCGGTGTCGTTGTAGTATCAATGATGTAACAGTATTGGCTTGTCCAACTGGTCTTGGCTGCCACCGCCAGACCAAATGCGGTGTTGTTGGTCGCGGTCGCTGCGTCAGCGAGCCAGTACGAACCACGGACACCGTCGGTACCAGAGGAAGCACCAACTGCCGTGATACCAGTGGTTGTAAATAGTTCTTTTCGCAAACCTTTTACCACAATTAACCCGCCGCTGTTTGCCGTCGAACTCGTAATCGCAAAAACAGCCCGCAAATCCTCAATAACATAGTTGCCGCTCACGTTACCCGCAAGGTTCGTCGTGAGCGTAATCGTTGTGTCCGACCCAATCGCCGATATTTCATACCACGCCGTAATTTGTGTCGGGTCGGTTGAACCAAACCCAATACGGCAACCAATTGGGATGCGTGATGTCGACCAAGCTGTGCTCGTACCGGTAATCGATGTCGTTCCTGCAGTGCCTGTGACAGTGCCTGCGGTATACAAATCGTAGGTCATCGAAAACCCGCGCACGGTCAAGTTACCTCCCGATGGAGTTGTTACGGTTGTATATCCAACCCACGTCCAGGCCGACGCGCGACGATCAAACGTGTACATGGTGAGTTTTCTTGTCGTGGATGCTGCCGAGTTGTCAATAAAAAATACCCAGTCAATATCCCCCGCCGCATTTGCTTGCCAACGCATACTCCAAGGAAGCGACGTGGCATTTGCTACCGCTTGCTCAAACGGGTGCGCCACACCAATCGGCATCGGCCCCGCGTAGGACGCCTCGGCACCGCCGTTGTTTTGTACCATCAAGGGACCCAACCCCAGTTTGGTGGAGTCGTAGCTGTCGACGCCATAGCGGTAGGTCGCGAGAGCGCCGAGACGTTGGATGAGTGCGGTGACTGCCATATATTAATCGGTAATAAAAATAATACCGCCGCTCGTCTCTTCGACCAAGGCACGTCCACTGGCCTCGGCAAGAATATCAACCGGCGCGTTAAGCGAGCCCGCTGCCAGTTCGATGATGAACCCCTGTTTATCTCCTAGGCAAAAACAAATGTCGGTGGGCATATGCGAGATAGATTATTGCAGCGTGAGTAATGCGCGGACTTTGATACCACTCCCAAGCGACGCGGGCGTGTAGCGGATGTAGGTCGTCTCGTTGCCTTTGTCACTGATATTGTTTGCTTGGTTGTAGGTGCTCCAGGACGTGCCACCATTTGTCGTGCTTTCAAATAATCCAACGGGCGCGGTGGTGTTGTCATCGACCAACAACGTATTAGTTACACTATCATACAAGCGCAGGCGCAGTGCGGGCACCGCGCCCCCAAACGCGGTCGCAAACCGCCAGGCAAACTGTGTACTAGCAGCACTCGACTTCCCCACCGATGGCTGAAAGTGCACATCAACCCCGATGTCGGTATATGCAACACCCGCCGCGCAGACACGCGCGGGCAAACAGGCGACCCCAATAGTGCGAAACTCGATGCGCAATTGGATCTTTGTCCCCGCCGCTTTGGTGAGCACGCCGGTAGAGTCGGCAAGGGTCCACGCACCGGAGTCGTCGAGGATGCCCGCGGTGCGATACCACACACGCAAGGGCTCGGTGCTGAGCCCCAAATTGTAGCCCGTGTTCCCCCCAACCACCTGCACATCATTGAGGATGATATTGGTATACTGCACCGCGTCGGCAGTACTAATCGCGGGGAGCACCAAACAACTTTTGGTATTGTTTGGCACACCCGTATACTCCCAGTCGGCACCAAACGGCGCTGCGTACACACGGTTGGTCGCCGCAGTGGCGGCAACACCCGCGAGATAGCACATACCCGTATCACAATAGACACTCATCGTCTGACCGGAGTCGGTTGGGATGGGAGTGGTGGTCCCATCTGCCGCAGCCACATCCGTTTGTCGTGCGTCAACACCCCACACGCGGTCCATCGGCCCAGAGTCGGTGCGATACTGCGTGACATAGTTGCGATACCCAGTACTGCTGGTCGTCTGAGTGATAACAAATTTATCGATACTGGCTGCATACGCAAGGGTTTGAAAGTTGCCGGCCGTGGGGTAGGTGTTGATACCTCCTGGCGGGGTTTCGATCATAGCATCCGCAAGCCAGGTGGTAGAGCCGGTTGTAATCGTGCTCACGTCGTAGGAGCGATACATGCGAGTCGTGGTGGTGAAGTAGAGACACGGCTTGCCGATACCAGGACCATGGTTGGTAGTGGCGAGCTCAAGGTTGTTCAGCTGGGACGGCGTACCCGCAAGCGCAGTTGGGATAGTACCTGTCTTTACTACCAAGGAAGTGGTGTCCTTACCGCTTGCGAGCGTAAGTGCCGCACGCAGATTGTACACATAGAGTGATGGTGTCGAGGTACCGTCAACGATATATACCAGCTGATTTGTCCAACTGGTCTTGGCTGCAACCGCAAGCCCAATTGGCGTGTTGTTGGTGTCGGTAGCGGCATCAGCAAGCCAGTAACAGGCGCGGATGTTGTCGGCATTCGTTGCTGCCGCTATTGAGTTGGCGCCATTGGTGGTAAAAAAATCTTTGTATAGACCTTTGACGACAAATAAACCACTGGTACCCGCACCCGAGGTCATCGCCAACACTGCGCGCAGATCCTCGATCACATACGCGCCGCTTACATTGCCGCTCAAGGTCGCTGTGAGTGTAATCGCCGTATCAGAGCCGATGGATGAGATCACGTACCACGTGGTGATCTGCGTCGGGTCGGTCGAGCCAAACCCAATGCGGCAACCCGCTGGGATACGCGAAGCCGACCACGCCGTGCCCGAGCCCGTGATACCTGCATTACCACTACTGCCCGTGACCGTACCTGTCGTGTAGAGATCGTAGGTCATGGAGAACCCGCGCACGGTCATGTTACCCGAGGAGGGGTTGGTAATGGTTGTGTATCCAACCCACGTCCAAGCCGACGCGCGACGATCAAACGTATACATGCTCAACTTGCGCGTCGCGGCGGCAGCGGAACTGTCAATCATACACACCCAGTCGATATCGCCCGCTGCGGTTGCCTGCCAGCGCATACTCCACGGAAAGCTGGTTGAGGTACTAATGGGCGACTCCGATGGGCGCACGATCGCAATCGGCATCGGCCCCGCGTAGGACGCCTCGGCACCGCCGTTGTTTTGTACCATCAAGGGCCCCAACCCAAGTTTGGTGGAGTCGTAGCTGTCGACGCCATAGCGATAGGTCGCGAGAGCGCCGAGACGTTGGATAACTGCACGAGTGGTTGCCATACAAAATTATTGCTGCGTGGATGTTGCATCGGTCGAGGATGCGGCGGGCGGCACGACTACTGGTGGCGTTGTCGAGGAAACACCCGTGTTGAGTATGTCCGGCAACGGGTCGGTAGAGGTTGCCGACCCAGTGTCGGGTTGTATCGGCGGCGTTGTCGAGGCGGTACTCGTATCTGGCGTTGTTGTTGCGGGTGGAGTGTCGACAACCGGTGCAGGAGTTGAGTCGACCGCATCGGGTGTTGTGTCCGGCGTTGTCGCATCATCAGCGATGTCAGCATCTATCGCAGCGATTACTTCGGCTTTTTCTTGTGGCGTGTTGACCGCGTACACCTGCCCGCCATAGCGCACATACTGCGCTTGGAACATGCAGATGGGAAACGTTGGATTGTCTACGGTTGCGCACAAGATTAGATCAATATCCTCATACGAGCCCGTGGGTGACGCGATCACTAAATCAGAGCGGTCGTACAATGTATCTCCTTGGGTGAGGTCAATCATAGGTTTATACGTTAAGCGTCAACAATGCGCGCACCTTGGTGTTGTTCCCCAACGCCGCGGGCGTGTAGCGGATGTAGGTCGTCTCGTTTGTTTTGTCGTTCGTGTCGTATACGCCCGCCCAGGTTGTGCCACCATTGGTCGACTTATCCCAAGTGCCCGTGGGCGACGCTGTGTTGTCATCAACCAACAACCCGCCACTGACAGCGTCGTACAATCGCACACGCAGTGTCGGCACGGTGCCACCAAACGCGGTGGCAAATCGCCATGCAAATTGCTTGTTAAAGGTGTTGGAGTTTGCAACCGATGGTTGATAGTGTGTGTCGGTAGTAATGTCGTTGTACACGACCCCGACCGCACACACGCGCGCGGGGATACACGTGACCCCAATGGTGCGAAACTCGATACGCAACTGGATTTGTGTTGACCCCACGTCGGTGATCACTCCGGTTGAGTCGACCGGAGTCCACACACCAGAGTCGTCCGAGATGCCGCTGGTGCGGTAGCTCACGCGCAGGGGCTCGGTGCCCAGCCCCAGGTTGTTGCCGGTCTTGCCGCCCAAGACCTGCACATCGTTTACGAACACGTTGGTAAACTGCACTGCATCGTTCATAGTCCATGCGGGCAATACCAAATAGGACTTAGTGTTGTTGGGCGCGCCAGTGTATTCCCAGTCGGCACCAAACGGCACTGCATACACACGGTTGGTCGCTGCGGTCCCACCAGTCCCCGCCAAGTAGCACATACCCGTGTCACAATATACGGTATGCACCTGTGTCGAATGCGATGGAACCGGCGTAACACTTGAGTCGGTAGTGGTGATATCGGTCTGGCGAATATCAGTACCCCACGCGCGATCTAGGGGGGCAGAATCGGTACGATACTGTGTGACGTAGTTGCGATACGCAGTGGTACCCGTTGCTTGGGTAATGACAAACTTATCGATACTGGCTATGTACGCAAGGGTCTGGAAGTTGCCACCAGCCGGATAGGTGTTGAGGCCGCCCGGAGGGGTCTCGACCATTGCATCAGCAACCCACAAGGTTGAGCCCGTGGTGATCGCTCCTACCTCTATTGTCCGATACACACGGGCTGGAGTGGTAAAATAGAGACAGGACTTGCCCGCACCAGGGCCATGGTTGGCGGTTGCCAGTTCAAAATTGTTGAGCTGTGACGGCGTACCACCGGCAATAGCTGTGGTCGCGCCCGTTCTAAACAGCAACGATGTGGTATCTTTACCTCCTGACAAGGTTAGTGCACCACGGATGTTGTATGCGAAAATAGTTGGGGTCGATGTTGCGTCGATTACATAGGCGGTCTGATTTGTCCAACCGGTCTTAGCAGCAAGCGCGAGCCCCAGTGCTGCAATATTTAAGACAGTCGATGCGTCAGCAATCCAGTAACATCCAAGCGCACTGTCGACAGTCGTTGCTGCCGGCACCGCGCCACCCAAACTGGTAAACAACTCTTTGCGGAGTCCTTTCACAACACACAACCCGCCGTTGGTAGTGGTTGCATTTGTAGTGGCCATGACCGCACGCAGATCCTCGATTACATACGCGCCACTTACATTACTAGCAAGGTTTGTCGCAAGCGTAATCGATGAATCGGATCCAACAGTCGCGATACCATACCAGACCGTAATTTGTGTGGGGTCGGTCGAGCCAAACCCAATGCGGCAGCCAGTTGGAATGCGCGAGGTCGACCACGCCGTGCCCGAGCCAGTGATTGCAGTAGAACCCGAACTACCTGTAACCGTGCCTGTTGTGTAGAGATCGTAGGTCATCTCAAAACCACGGATAGTGTAGTTGGTACCCGTAGGAAAGGTTACCGTCACAAACCCAACCCACGACCAGAGGCCGAGTCGTCGATCAAACGTATACATCATAATTCGGCGCGTTGCCGCAGCAGCAGCGTTATCAGCAAGAAACACCCAGTCGATATCGCCCGCTGCGTTTGCCTGCCAGCGCATACTCCAAGGATACGTGGCTGGTATCGCCACGGCCTGCTCAGCCGGGTGCGCCACACCAATCGGCACTGGCCCCGCGTAGGACGCTTCGGCACCGCCATTGTTTTGTGTCATCAACGGCCCCAACCCCAGTTTGGTAGAGTCGTAGCTATCGACGCCGTAGCGGTAGCTGGTCAATGCTCCTAATCGTTGTACTAATGCTCTGGTTGCCATACGTAATTATAGTTACACTTCGGTGTAGTCGACATTGACCTGTACGGTCGACCCTCCTGACACAATACAGTACAGGTTGGTGCTCGCGCTCCCCTGCACAAAGTTTGGATGATTTCGCGACCCATACAACCCACCCGCCATGGGCAGGAGGTAGGTCTCGATGTCGGTCCCACTTCCTGCGTCACCGAAACGGAATGTGACCGATGTGGTGTTGGTCGCAACCGAAAAGCGGATGCTGTAGACACGCATACTCTTGAGCGAGGTGGTGGTGTGCACAATGCCACCCGGGCTCGAGAGAGACACGGTTGCCTTGGTGACCCCAAGACCCGGCAACAGCGCCTGGACGCTCCCATCGGTTGCTGGGTCGATGCGCGCATTGGAGCTACTCTTGAGCCCGACCACACTGGTGCCAGGGGTGCTCCCCAACACCAAGGCCTCGGCCCGCTTGGGGAACACCGACGATGCCAGCAGTGCTGCCCCTACTCCGCCGATTACTTTGAGAAAGAGGCGTTTGTTTTTGTCACGCACCGGGACGTGTCCTTTTTTCTCTTCTGGTTTTTTTGTCGATGTCGACGCTGCTCGCACAACTCGAGATGAAGATTTCTTTTTTCGCGCACTCGAAACGACGCTGACACCTTTGTGCAAAGCGGCCTGCGGTACATACCGAAAAGAGTGTCGATTATCAAGCCATCGTATCATCATGCGCTTATAAAAAAGTGTAGCACGCTCGGGCACCCCACTATATCGCGCTCGACCACCAAAAAGTGGATAAGCCGTGCTGTATAGATTGCACTTGCTTGGTATGATAGATGGATAATGATTAGCAGCAGACGTACGCTGTCCCTTTTTTTGTTTGTCTGCATTGCCGTGTGGGGCGCGCATGCGGCGACTGCGCACGCGGACTACCAACGCGTCGCGCTGGGCGACACCATCACCATTGGCGACTTTGTCTACGACGACTCCTACAACGCGAGCAACGGCGCATGCACCGTCAACATCTTTGACCCGAGCGGGACACAGGTGGTGACCGCAGGCAGCATGACCAGCAACGCCACGACCGGTTGGCACTACTACCAATACGCCATACCCAGCAACGAAACAGAGGGCTTGTGGCCCGCTACCATGACCTGCGGGAGCGCGGGCACCAGCGACTTGGTCAAAGAGGATCGCTCGTTTGTGGTCGGCCCCACAATCGCAGCCACATCGACCATCGCCACCGCGGTATGGAATAGCAATGCGCGTACACTCACGGACTACTCACCCTCGACCATTGCTACTGCCGCAGCAACCTCGGTGTGGGGCGCGCTCACTAGCTCGCTTACCACAGCAGGGTCGATTGGCGCACGACTTGCTACCAATGTCGACGGAGCTATCTCTGGCGTCACCAGCGCGATCACCACCGCAGTGACCAACATCAATGGCAATACCAACTCGCAGTTGGCAGTAGCAACCTCGTCGGTTGCAGCGGTGGTCAATGGGAATACCAATTCACAAGTGACAACACTTTCGAGCACACTCACAACGGCATCGAGCTCGATTGCCGCAGTGGTCAATGGCAACACAAACTCACAGGTCTCGACTCTCTCTGGCACACTCTCCACCGCATCAAGCTCAATTGCTGCAGTCGTCAATGGAAATACTAACTCACAAGTAAGTACACTCTCTGGGACGCTTACCACTGCATCGTCGTCTATTGCATCAGTAGTTAACGGACACACCGACCTTGCTTCGACCTCTATCGGCTCGATGATCACGGCGGTCCCGCTGGCAGTATGGAACGTAAGCGTCAGCGCACTCACTAGCGCTGGATCGATTGGCAAACTGCTTGCAACTAATATTGACACCGTCCTTTCGAGCATGTCCGGGTCAATTGCAACCCTCATCAACGGGCATACCGACACACAACTCGGCGTAGCAACCTCGTCGGTTGCAGCGGTGGTCAATGGTCATACGGATAGTGCAACGGGCAGTATCGCATCAACAGTCAATGGCCACACCGATTCGCAAATCAGCACGCTCTCTGGCACACTCACGACGGCATCGAGCTCGATTGCCGCAGTGGTGAACGGACATACCGACTCGGCAACAGGTGGCATTGCGTCGGCAGTTAATACAAATACGAATACGGTTGTGACCGCTGCATCGTCGTCACTTGGGTCATCGCTGACGTCGATTGCAACCTCAATCGCAGCACTACCGCTCGCCGTGTGGAACATCACCGCAAGCACGCTCACCAGCGCCGGATCGATTGGCCAACAACTCGCCACAAATGTAGACAGTGTCTTCTCTGGTCTCACGAGCGGCATCACCTCAAGTATAAATAGTCACACCGACTCAACCGTCGCGACCGCATCATCCTCGGTCGTTGCTCTGGTTAATGCACGTACCGACAGTGCAACCGGCGGGATTGCATCGGGTGTTAATAGCCACACTGATTCACAAATCAGCACACTTTCGAGCACACTCACGAGCGCATCAAGCTCGATTGCCGCTGTAGTGAACGGACATACCGACTCAGCAACAGGTGGCATTGCGTCGGCGGTTAACACACATACTGATATCGCGTCGTCATCAATTGGTTCAACACTCACCACAATC
>CAIJFH010000014.1 GCA_903819895.1 Candidatus Adlerbacteria bacterium | reverse complement strand
TCGACCAACCTTACGGGCGCTCCACCCTTTTCTCACCAGCGCAGCTGCTTCGCGACGCACCCGAGGGAGCTGTGGATTCTTTGAATATGCCATACAGGGATTGTAGAACCCCGGGTGGTGCCAAGCTATTGAACCATTACGTCCGTTGTGCTACAGTGTCCTGCATATGGATGAGGTTGTGGTGGTAAACGAGCAGGATGAAGTGGTTGGCACGATGCCGCGGGCGCAGGCGCACAGGGACGGCACGCCGCATCGCATCGCGGTAGTGTATGTCGAGAACCCAAGCGGCAATGGGGAAGTGCTGGTGCAGGTGCGCATCAGCGGGCGGCTCGACCACTCGGCAGCGGGGCATGTCGACGTGGGCGAGGAGTATATTGACGCCGCGACTCGCGAACTGCGCGAGGAGTTGGGGATTGCTGATGTCGCACTCGTGCGAGTCGGCCACGGCGTGTCGGAGGAGATTATGCCAACCAATACACACAACGAGCATCGTGTGCATGTGATGGATATCTTCTCTTGCGTCAGTGAGCCAGGGCAGCTGCAGGTCGAGGAGGTCGAGCGTGTTTACTGGGCCGACCCGCACGCAATCCTTGCGCAGATGCAATCGCGCCTCGACGACATCATCTTTTCTGGCGGCTTCCGCACCTCGCTCCCTATCTATCTAGCAGCAAAAGCGAAGTAGAATACTGTCGGGAGGTCTCACCTCCGACCACGGTAGCAGGAATGTTTCCCGCCGAGGTTAAACTTAGGCGGAGCGAGGAGCTAAAAGGTGTCAGGTACCTTTTCCTTGTGGGCTACTGCTTGGAGCTAGTACAATCCCTCTGCCTGCATAGAAACGCGTAAACTCGGCAGTTGGTAGTGTGTGATTTATTTGCGAATCGAGGCTCGTAAATCCTGATGGGTTCTGCAACGTGATTGTCCCTTTGTTTTGATCATAGCCAACGACCAAGACCAAGTGCCCGCCTGTTTGATCTGTCGGAGCCGTGTCGTACCCGCGGATGTTTGGGTTGACGGATACAATGACCAGTTTGTTGTGTGAGAGCGCATGTATAATACCTCTGATGCTTAACTTGGTGACGACTCGTGCGGTGAGTCCATATTTTGTAATCCAACGGGAGAACTCGCGATAGCGCATGCTGGAGATGCCGTCAGGTTCTCGGGTGTATACTCCGTGTTCGAGCGCGTCCTCGGCCAAGGCAACAGGTGCATGACTTTTGTTGTGAAAGAACCCCAGCGCCATTGCAGCCGACGCCATGCCGCACATGGTAAATGCCCATTGCGCATACTGCTCTGGCGATGCTGCGCCGATATCCTGCCAGTGCGGGTCGTCGAGCGGATGTAGTACTTTTTTGAGGCTCAATTCTGCATGCTCGGGCTTCGCGAACTGGCACACATACGGCGTCTTGTGGTGGACTGATGGCTTGATAGGAGTACGGCGAGCCGACCATTCATACAAGACGTTGTCGGCCACTTGTCTCGCGTGTGTGAGCAGTTTCATCTCGTGAGTATACCTGGACAATCCACCTTGCTCCAAGGTGTGTCGAAAAAGGTGTCAGGTACCTTTTATCTAGTCCGTCTTGGACTACTGTCGGGAGGTGAAATCTGCCAGTGTGTCATCACGCAACCCGAAAGTACATAGTGAGCGCAATCGAAGATAGGAGAAAGAAGGTGCCGACGACTTGGACAAAGCGGACGGAGAGCTTCTGGCGCGTCAGCTTGTAGGTGTAGTAGCTCGCGAAGCTGTAGTCGTAGCGGAGCGTCGGGTCGAGCATCCGCCGCAGGGAGAACTCCATGCGGCTCAAGATGCAGTAGCCGAGCAGCCAGTTTTGAAAGAGGGTAATGGTGATAATCGCAAGGTAGACAGGCCAAATCGACGGCCACAGCCAGCCAAAGAAGATAATCACCCCAACGACGCAGTGGAGCAAAAACACCCCAACCGCCGCCGCACGCGTGAGTGTTTTCATGGGGATACTATAGCATCCACCCGCACAAGTTGACTTCCACAGCGGTTTCGCGTATATTCTCGGGAGCCCGTAAGGGCGCTTTTCTGTAAGGTATGGCCAAGAAATCAACCGTAGCACGATCCAACAAGGAGCCGAAGTTCGCTTCGCGCGTGGTTCGCCGTTGCTTCCGCTGCGGCCGCAAGCGCTCGTTTATGCGCGATTTCGGTATGTGCCGCGCCTGCTTCCGCGAGGCGGCAAACGAGGGATTGATCCCGGGCGTCAAGAAGTCATCCTGGTAATTCAACCCCGTCCACTATATACACATCATGGTAACCGACCCAATCTCAGATTTCATCATTCGCTTGCAGAACGCCTCCCGCGCTAAAAAGGAGACCGTTTCTTTGCCATTTTCTCAAATGAAGCTTGCGATCGCAGAGGTGCTCGAGCGCGCTGGTTACATCGCCGAGATTGACAAGAAGTCCAAGCCGGGTGCGCCGCTTTCTGTCACGTTGTCCTACAAAGATGGTCAACCGACCATCAGTGGCGTCAAGCGCCTCTCTAAGCCATCGCGCCGCACCTACCTTGGTGTCCGCGATGTGCGCCCGGTCAAGCGTGGCCACGGCCTGCTCGTGCTCTCGACGCCCGCTGGTGTCATGAGCGGCAAGGAGGCGCGCGAGAAGCGCGTCGGCGGCGAGGCACTGTTCGAACTCTGGTAATATCGACCACACACCCCAAGTAAATCTATATGTCACGTCTAGCAAAACGACCAATCGCAATCCCAAAACAAGCCGAGATCACCATCTCGGGTGGCGATATCCGTGTCAAAGGCCCGAAGGGGACATTGACCAAGAACGGCCATCGCCTGATTGCGATCGAGGTGCTCCCCGAGGGCGTGCAGGTGTCGCCGAAGTCCTCGTCGATCGAGGCGCGCGCAGCACTGGGCACCTACGCATCGCATGTGCGCAATATGCTCGAGGGCGTCACGACCGGCTTTAGCAAGAAGTTGCTTGTCGAGGGTGTCGGCTTTAAGTGGGATGTTGCGGGCAAGGTGCTCAACCTCTCGCTCGGGTTCTCGCATCCGGTCAAGATGGCGATCCCCGAAGGGCTCACCGTTGTTGCAGAGAAGAGCACACTCACTATCAGCGGCTTTGACAAAGAGGTGGTCGGGCAGTTTGCCGCAAACGTCCGCGCGATGAAGAAGCCGGAGCCGTACAAAGGCAAAGGCATTCGCTACGATGGCGAGGTGATCCGCCGCAAGCAGGGTAAGAAGTCCGCATAAGGCATACTGAACACGACTATGGAAAAAACGATACAAAAACAATTGGGCCGCGAGCGCCGACACAACCGCATCCGCAAAGCGGTGGTTGGTAGTGCTGCACGCCCGCGCTTGTCGGTGTACAAATCCAATCGCTACATCCATGCGCAGATTATCGACGATGCCGCAGGCAAGACGCTTGTCTCGGGCTCGACGCGCGATATCGCAAAGGGTGCCAAGAAGATGGACGGTGCAACCAAGTTGGGGAGCGAGCTGGCAACTCGTGCAAAAGCGGTGGGGATTAGTACCGTGGTGTTCGACCGCGGCGGTTTCCGTTATACTGGCCGAGTCGCGGCAGTGGCCGAGGCAGCGCGCGCAGGTGGACTTGAATTTTAATATATGACTGATACACACGACACAACAGAGGTAGTAGAGACAGCGGTTGTTGCACCAGAGGTTGCAGCAGCGCCTGCAGATGATCGCCGTGGTGGCAACCGCCGTGGTGGTCGCCCCGAGCGCGGTGGCCGTGGCGGCCCTCGTTCATCCTCCCGCGCGCCACGTGCACGCAGCGAGTTTGACCAAAAAATGATCAACATTCGCCGCGTGGCGCGTGTGGTCGCTGGTGGTCGCCGCTTTTCTTTCTCGGTAGCACTCATCATTGGCAACAAAAAAGGCAAGGTTGGTGTCGGCTTGGGCAAAGCGGGGGACACGACGCTCGCCATCGACAAAGCAGTCCGTGATGCAAAAAAGCACATGATCACGGTCAAACTCACCAAAGACAATTCTATCTCGCACGAGGTTGCCGCAAAGTTCTGCGCAGCGCGCATCTCGCTCCAACCCGCGCATGGCCGCGGCTTGGTCGCCGGCTCGTCGCTGCGCCCCGTGCTCGAGCTTGCTGGCATCACCAACATTGTGGGCAAGGTGCACTCGGGCAGCAAAAACGGCCTCAACAACGCGCGTGCCGCAGTCGAAGCACTCAAAAAGCTCAAAGCGTAATCAACTACTACTATGCAACTTAACGAACTCAAGCGGACTAGTCCGAACAAATCGCAGAAGCGCGTTGGCCGTGGCGGCAAGCGCGGCAAGACCTCGGGCCGCGGTACCAAGGGGCAGAAGGCGCGCGCGGGTCACAGCATCCGCCCGGATGTCCGCGAGAAGTTGAAGAAGCTCCCTAAACTGCGCGGCCGCGGTATCCAGGGGCTCTACAGCATCCAGGACAAGCCGATGGTGGTGAATGTCTCGACGCTCGAGCAGCTGTTTGCTGCGGGCGACACGGTGTCGCCATCGACGCTCGTCGAGCGTGGTGTGCTCCAGGTCCGCCGCAACACGACGCCGATCGTGAAGATCCTCGGCACGGGCGAGATCACCAAAAAGGTGACCATTTCGGACTGCGTTGTGTCTGCAAGTGCCAAGGAGAAGATTGTCAAAGCAGGGGGTTCGGTTCTCGCGTAATACCACTTATGACCGGCTTCGCCGAAAAAATAACACTCTTGTTCTCGGACAAGTTGCTCCGCAACCGCCTCTTCTTTGTGCTTGGGGCGCTCGCGGTGTTTCGCGTCTTGGCAGCGATCCCCATCCCGGGCATCAACGCGGCGCAGTTGGCAAACTTTTTGAATAACAACCAGTTCTTTGGCCTGCTCAACCTCTTTTCGGGTGGTGGCCTTTCGAACCTCTCCATCGTCTTGCTTGGCGTTGGGCCGTACATCACTGCGTCCATCATTCTCCAGCTCCTCACGATGATGATCCCGCGTCTCAAGCAGCTCTACCAAGAGGAGGGCGAGGCAGGCCGCCAGCGCTTTAGCCAGTACACACGCTTGCTCACCTTGCCAATCGCCTTGGTGCAGGGCATCAGCTTTCTGCTTATTCTCCAGCGCGAGGGAATCTTGCCCAATCTCTCGCTCTTTCAGTTTTCGGCAAACTTGCTTGTGGTCACTGCCGGCTCGCTGTTGTTGATGTGGATTGGCGAGCTCATCTCCGAGTTTGGGCTTGGCAACGGCGTGTCGGTGCTCATCTTTGCCGGCATTGTTGCTCGCTTGCCACGCGATGCCAGCCAAGCACTCTTTACCTTTAGTGCGGCGCAGATCCCGACCTACCTCGCATTCCTCGCGGCTGCCATCGCGATTGTGGCTGCGGTTGTTGTGGTGACCGAGGCCGAGCGCCCAGTGCCCGTGACCTACGCCAAGCGTGTCCGTGGGATGAAGTTCTTTGGCGGTTCGTCGACCTACCTCCCCCTGCGCCTCAACCAAGCGGGCGTGATCCCCATCATCTTCGCTCTTTCCCTTTTGCTTATCCCGCAGATGGTGGCGACTTTCTTTGCGACCTCGCACACCGCATGGCTCGCAGGTGCGGCAAGCACGGTGCTCCATGGGCTGCAAAACCTAGGGTTGTACGGCACGCTCTACTTTATCCTCGTGTTCCTCTTTACCTACTTCTACACTGCAGTCACGTTTGATCCACACCAGATCGCCGAGAACCTGCAAAAAAATGGCGCGTTTATCCCCGGCGTGCGCCCTGGTGCCTCGACGGTCGAGCACCTGAGCAAAGTGATCACCCGCATCACCTTTGTCGGCGCGCTCTTCCTCGGTGTCATCGCGGTCTTGCCGATTATCATGCAATCGATTACCAACATCCAAACATTGACGCTTGGCGGCACCGCACTTCTCATCGTCGTCTCGGTCGTCCTCGACCTCTCGCGTCGCATCGACGCCCAGATTTCCTTGCGCGAGTATTAAAAGCGTCACAGCCGGTTCGCAATAATCTGCTAGAAACTCCGGCACAGTGTGCTATAGTATCTTCATGCAAGACGATGCGCGTCCGAGACAGGTGGTCGTGATATCCGGCCCAACCGGGAGTGGCGAGAGCACCATTACCCAGGCAATTATTAAAAAGTATCCAGGCAAAGTGGCACGTTTGGTCACTGCGACAACGCGTGCGCCGCGCGAGGGCGAGCAACAAGGTGTCGACTACTATTTTTTCACTAAAGAGGAGTTTGCCGAGAAAGAGGGGCGGGGCGACATGCTCGAGACAACATACATTGAAAATCGTGACACCTACTACGGCACCTACAAGCCAGATTTGATGCAAAAATTAGATGCTGGCTCGATTGTGATTGTAAATGCTGACATTGTGGGCGCAAAGTATTTTCGGGAGCAGTATCAGGCGACGACCATTTTTATTGTGCCGGGTGATATTCACGAGATTCCAAATCGCCTCCGTACACGCAACCCGGGCATGCTCGAGGATGAAGTGCAACAACGATACGCCAACGCGCTTGCAGAAATCAAAACAGAAGGCCCATTTTATGACTATCAAGTGATCAATGCTAATGGGCAGCTTGATGCGGCAATAGCAGAAGTCGAATCAATTTTACAGAAAGAAGGGTATCAGCTCACGGCATAGAATAAGTGGATATCTCTGTATCCATGAGTTGCGATATGGCGCTATACTGATGCCACGTGGGTTACTTCATGTGGTACATTATCCGCCCTGTTTTTAAATCGTTATCGTAACTTTATATATGCAACAGCACCTTCGTCTCGGCGCACTTCTCCTGTTTGGCATTATTGTAATCAGCGTCGTCGCCTGGTCGGTCCGTGCTGCGTCCACCCCAACTGCACCACCAGTCACAGCCACCTGCTCTCCAACGGGCACCAGTGTGACACTTGCCTGGCCCGCAGCATCTGGCGCTACCGCATACTATGCTCGTGTACAGGGCTCTGCGGTCACTGCAGCAAATTGTGCTACCAACAGCGGTTGGGCATTGAGTACCGCACTCTCGCCTTCGTTCTGTTTTAACAACAATGTAGGTGGTGCTACGTCGATTACCTACAACGACATTACGCCGGGCGCGAACTACACCACTTGGGTAGAGGCGGGCAACTCTTCGGGGGTGGGGTACACCAGTGATAGTGCCAAGAAGAACTTCTCGTGTGCGCCGCATCCGGCCATTGGCTTTAACTCATTCAACTATATATTTGGGTACGCGCAGTATATGGGATATCAGACCAATAGCACCTACGCCTCAAACATCTCGCCCTTTTCTCTGACGCTCATCCAAAACAATCTCGACTTCTTGAGTCAACATGGCGTGACAGCTATGCGCGATATTGTGCCTGGTGTCGCGCTCCAAGACACCACGATCTTCTACCCGGCTGCTGCTGCGGTCTTTCGTGCATATCAACGAGACAACTTCACGGTGCTTGTGGGTTTTGGACATCCAATCCTTGGGCAGGATCCGACCACGAGTTGCATGACCGCTACCACCGATGCTGCATGGCAGACCGCAGCAAACAACAACGCCACACTTTGGGTGAACTTGCTCAAGTATCTCAAGCAGCAGCCAGGGATTGATCCAACATGGCTCAGTACGCATGTCATCATTGAGCCGTACAACGAGTTTGACGGTCTTTCCAACTTAGTTAATGGTGCATGTTCTGGTTCGTACGACTTTGGTACGCCAAAACGTGCGGCCGTGTTCCAAAATGCGATAGCAACCGCGTTTGCCAACAATGGCATTACAAATGAAGTGGTAGCCCCAAGTATCGCCACAGGTAACTTCGGTCCTTATTTGACGGCCTATTACCAGGCGGGCGGCAGTGGTCGTCCCAACATCCACACCTACCTTAGTCCCACTACTCCAGCAGATATTGTCTCGAAGGTGCAAGGATTTGTAGATGCGGCGGCTGCGGCGGCGCCTGCCCAGTATGCAAACAAAGTGATCCTTGGTGAGTATGGTTTGGTCGATGGCAATTGGTCGCTTATGAGCGCTGCAAACGATAGCCAGATGATTCAGAGCATGCTTACCAATGCGGATATGAATAGCAAGCTCTCCCTGTCGCTCCTGTGGGACTACATGGACCCAGGCCCTGTGGGCAACTCGTGGTCGATGCCAAGCGTATCAACGCCGAGTATCGCGCAGTTGTCCTCCTATGGTCAGGCGATTGTCTCGGCAGCGTCTGCCCTTACTTCCTGTCCATCGGGGTATACTGGGACGTACCCTGCCTGTCTCGCGCCGGCTGCGATACCAACACCCACCTCGGTGACCGCAGCATGTTCTGCAAATGGGACCAGTGTCACATTGTCCTGGCCTGCAGCAACTGGCGCGACAAGCTACTGGCCCCGCATCCAAGGATCCGCGATTACGTCATCTACCTGCGCTGCCAACTCGCCCTGGTTCTATACCGCTGGTACGCCGCCGTTGTGTCAAGATAATGGCTCAGGCAATGGTATCACCAGCACGTCGGTTACGTTCAACGGTATTACTCCAGGCGCCAGCTACACAGCATGGACAGAGGCAAGCAATGTAAGCGGTATTGGATACACGAGTGGTAATGCAAAGGCCAACTTCTCGTGCGCTGCCGCAGCACCAACCGTAACCGGCTCACTCTCGGTCACCCCAGCCACCTGCACCGTTGCGTCGGGTAGCACTACGTGTGCAGAAAGTGTGAGTTACACGGGTGCCAACCAGACACAAACCATTGTGGACTTGTACCAAGGATCAACCGCCATCAAGCGCTGGTCATCGATACCCGTATCAATCAGCGGGGAGACGGGGGATATACTCACCACCTCAAATAACGGCAGTTTCTCAACCAACCTCACACCGGGCTCGTACACGTTCAAGCTGTCGGGGTACGATGGGGCAAGTTGGACGACGCTTGGCACCAAGACGGTGGTGATATCTCCCGCGGCAGTGTCGCAGACACCCACTCCAGCAGCGCCTGCAACACCAACTGGTCTCGCGTCTTCTTGTATGAAAGGGGGTAACGTGTCGCTTGCGTGGCAGGCCTCCCCAGGTGCAACCTATTATGGTGTGGCGCTCTCCCCAGTTGGAGGTGCGTGTGCTGCAGGATGGACGTTGCTCAATGGGTGGTGCGCAAAAGTGACCACAACATCCACCGTCACAGCGCCAATAACTACAGGTACCGCGTATTCGTGGGAGGTCATTTCTGGGAATAGTGTTGGCTGGGCGCCAGCATACTCGAGCCCAGGAACCTTTACGTGTCTCTAGCAGTACATAACGTTGCACACAGAGTATTGTGTTTTAGCAAAAGTTCGGTACTATAGAGAACGTGAATCAACTCACCGTCGTTTTCTTGGGTCCACAAGGGTGTGGCAAGGGGACGCAGATCGAATTGCTCAAAGAGTATCTCTACACGCATGATGCGGGCCGGAAGGTCGTCCATTTTGAGATGGGCAAGCAGCTGCGCGAGCTCGCCTCGCGCGACGGGTACACGCCCGAGAAGGTCCGACAAGTGCTGTCGGCAGGCGAGCTCATTTCCTACTTCATCAGCTCGGCGCAATTTTCCAACTACCTGATTGATCATATGCACGGCAGCGAGCATCTGATTGTCGACGGATTTCCGCGACAGGCCGACCAAGTGCCCGCGCTCCACTCCGCAATGCAGTTTTATGATCGCAAGAAGACGTTTGTTATTTGTATCAACATATCCGACGACGAGGCCGTGGCGCGATTGCTCAAGCGTGGTCGGCATGACGACACCGAGGAGAGCATTCGACATCGTCTCAAATGGTCGCGCGAGGAGACCATCCCCAACATCGCCTGGTTTCGCACGCAGCCGATGTACGAAGTGGTCGACATCGACGGCGAGCGCTCGACCGACGAAGTGCATGCAGACATTGTGGCACGATTGGGGCTCGCATAACTCGGCAACGCAGCATGATTGCAACGAAAAAAAGTGATATAGAGAATTTGCGCGAGGCGGGGCGCATCTTGGCCGAGGTGCTGCTCGCAACAGCAAAGTTGGTCAAGCCCGGCGTCTGCGCGGCAGATCTTGACTTGGCTGCCGAGGAAATGATCCGCGCGCGCGGCGGCGTCCCCGCATTTCTCAACTACCAGCCAAGTGGCGCGGCATACCCGTTCCCCGCGGCGTTGTGTGTCTCAATCAACGAGGAGGTGGTGCATGGTATCCCAACCGAGGACAAAATAATCAAAGCAGGCGACATTGTGATGCTCGACCTCGGTGTCTCATACAACGGCTTTTTTTCTGACGCAGCGTACACCGTCATTGCAGGCAAGGGTGATGCGCGCGGGCAGGAGTTGGTCGCTGCGTCGCGCGAGGCGCTCGCCGAGGCGCTCAAGGTGGTGCGACACGGCGCGCATGTGGGCGACATCGGTGCTGCTATCGAGCGCGTCGCAAAAAAATATCACTTTGCCATTGCCGAGGATCTGGGTGGGCACTCGGTGGGGAAGACCGTGCACGAAAAACCGTTTATCCCCAATGAGGGGCGGGAGGGCGAGGGCGAGCAGTTGGTTGAGGGGCTGGTGCTCGCGGTCGAGCCCATCTTTTGCGAGGGTAAGCCGCAGATTGTACTCGGCGCCGATGAATGGACGTACACCACCCGCGATGGCAAACGCAGTGCCGAGTTCGAGCAGACCATCATCGTCACGCGCGACGGCTGCGAGATTTTGACCAAGTTTTAGTACCAAGTTTTTTGCATTCGTACGCATTTTGTTGTACAGTGCCTGCATGCAACAGCCAAAAGAGGAGAAGACATTTGTGATCGTAAAGCCCGACGGCGTGCGCAAAGGGCTCGTCGGTGAGATTATCAAGCGGTTTGAGCAACGCGATTTGAAGGTGGTGGCGCTGGAGCTCTTTCAAGCAACAGCAGATGAGATCGACAACCACTACCCCAAGGACGAGAAGTGGATCCGCCGCCTCGGCGAGAAGACGCTCTCGACCTACGAGAAGTACGGCCGCGACTCGAGCGACCTGCAGAAGGATTTTGGCAGCTCCGACCTGCTTGAGGTGGGGAGTGTGGTGCGCGGTTGGCTTGTGACCTACCTCACCTCGGCACCGATGGTGCGCATGGTGGTGCAGGGTGTGCATGCGGTCGACATGGTGCGCAAGATTGTCGGCCCCACGATGCCCTACATGGCAGAGATCGGCACCATCCGCGGCGATTACTCGGCCGACTCAGCGATCAGTGCAAATGTCGAAAAGCGCGCTGTCTACAATCTCATCCACGCATCCGAGACGCCTGCCGAGGCCGAACACGAAATCGCCTACTGGTTTGGCGACAAAACAATCCACGCCTACAAGCGCTTTGGGATTGATGAGTAATCTATTTGCCATTTTCGCACGTTTGGTATACTTGGATATAGGACCGCGAAGGCAAATGTCTGTAAGTGTTTTGCCGGGAGTTTGGAAGTTGGGCAGCACCGTGGTGTGGCTCACAGAACACCCACTTATAATACGCAAGACGCTTGCTTTCGTGGTCCGACTAAAAAATCTCCCGCAGGGGAGATTTTTTTGTGTATACTGTCCACATGCAATCAAACATAATCTTTTACGGCGGGGCGGGGTCGGTAACGGGGTCGAATTTTTTGTTGGATACGGGAGGTAAAAAGATATTAGTAGATTGCGGATTATTTCAAGGCAAGCACTCGTTCGAGGACAGCAACTGGGATGCATTTCAATTCAACCCTGCCGATATTTCTGTTTTGATTAACACCCATGCGCACATCGACCACATCGGCCGCATACCAAAACTCGTGCACGACGGCTTTCGCGGCAAGATTATCTCGACCGAGGCAACAAAAGCGATTGCCGAGCCGCTCCTGTTTGACGCGATGGACTTATCTGCGCGCACTGCCGAGCATATCGGCAAAGCGCCGCTCTACAGCGAGCAGGACATTGCACAGGCGATGAGCCAATGGGAGGCGGTGCCGTATCATCAAAAAGTCGACCTCGGCGACGGTGTGTCGGTCGAGCTCTATGATGCGGGGCATATCTTGGGCTCGGCGATTGCCGTCTTTCGTCGCGAGGACGCTGGCCAGGTGCGGACGGTGGCATTTACGGGCGACCTAGGCGGGGGCAACTCACCGCTCTTGCCGCCGGTCGAAATTCCTGCCGGTGCAAATTATGTCGTGATGGAGAGCGTCTACGGCGACCGCACCCGCGAGGATGATTCGCATCGCCGCGATCAGTTGGAGAAGATTATCACCGAGACGGCAGCCCGTGGTGGCACGATTTTGATCCCCGCGTTCTCGACCGAGCGCACGCAAGATATCTTGTTTGAAATCCGCTCGCTGGTGTTGGAGAAAAAAATCCCCACGATGCCGGTCTATATCGACTCGCCCTTGGCCGAGAAGGTGACTGCCGCCTACCTCGCGCATCCGCAGTACTTTAGCGAGGAGATACAAGCACGCATTAAAAGCGGGGAACATATTTTTTCTTTCCCCGACCTCCACTTTGTGCACGATGTGCATGAGTCCGAGCGGGTGCGCCAGCAGTCGGGGGCAAAAATATTAATCGCGGGCTCGGGCATGAGTAATGGTGGGCGCGTGGTCGCGCACGAGCGCGAGATTCTTTCGGATGAGCAATCGACCTTGCTCATTGTCGGCTACCAAGCGGCGGGGAGCTTGGGGCGCAAGTTGGTTGACGGTAATAAAAAAGTGGAGATAAAAAGCGAGGAGGTATCGGTGCGCTGCCACATCGAGGAGATGTACGGCTACTCGGCACATATGGACGGCGAGCAGCTGCTCGAGTTTGTGAACCAAGTTGCCGCCGCCGCGACCGACGCCGCACCGCTCAAGCAGGTCTTTGTGGTGATGGGCGAGCCCGCGGCATCTGGCTTTTTGGTGCAGCGCATCCGCGACTACCTCGCTGTCCGCGCCACCGCCCCCGAGCAAAACGAGTCGGCAACAATTGATTTCTAATTATGGAAAAAGATTTTGACGGTTGGAATACGGTCAAGAAACAAACAGATGCGGAGGAGCCGCGCCTGTACACCGCGCGCGAGATCTGGTGGTGCCGCCTTGGCGTAAACATCGGCACCGAGCAGGATGGCAGAGGCGAGTGGCATGTGCGCCCGTGTGTCATTTTGCGCGGATTTGGTCCAAATGCCTGCCTTGTTGCACCGCTCACCACCTCAACCCGTCAGCATCCGCTCCGTGTACCAATCGGCATTTTTGAGGGTCGTGAAGCGAGGATAAACCTTTCTCAATTGCGTACCATTGATACACGGCGGTTGGAACAGAAGATTGGTTTTCTCGATAGGGCTATCTTTGTAAGGATACGAAAAACCGCCAGGGATTTATTCTAGCGGTTTTTCACTCATTCTCCTCCCGCAAGGGAGGCGAGGCCTAAGCCAACTGTACTTATATAGTACACCTATGCTGTGTGTATGCAAGTGTGGCGGGAGAAATTGGATAAATAGTGTTACAATACAAGTCACTATGGATCCAAAAAACTTGCACTTGCAGATTAAGCTCGGCATATCGGGCGCAGCAGAGACGGGGCACTGTGGGCCAAACGCCTACGACCAGGGGGTTGAGCTCGGGCGGCAAATCGCCGAGCATGGCGCGGTGGTCATCACAGGTGCCACAACCGGCTTCCCTTTGTGGGGCGCGATGGGTGCCAAGGAAAAAGGCGGCCTGTCGATTGGCTTCTCGCCCGCCAACTCCGAAAAGGAGCACATCGAACTCTACAACCTGCCCATCGAGTATATGGACCTCATCGTCTACACCGGCTTTGGCTACCCGGGGCGCGACCTTATCTTTACGCGCTCCGTTGACGGCATGCTCTTTGGCTGTGGGCGCATTGGCACAATACACGAGTTTACGATCGCGTTTGAGGATAAAAAACCGATCGGCGTCTTGGAGGGTGCGTGGGAGACGGCAGAGGTCATCAAAGATATTTTAAAAAATGGCCACCGCCCCAACGACCAGATCGTCTTCGACAGCGACCCCAAGGCGCTCGTCGAGCGGGTTATCGAACTCGTCAAAAAAGACCGCATCAACCGCGCCTCCTTCCACTTCGAACCGATGCCGGATGCGTAATATCTCCCATGGTATGAAAAAAGTCTCGAGTATCGAAGTCAAACGATGTTTTGTAGTGTCAGACATGGTTGGGGCACCAATCGGGCGCAAGCGGTATCTCGACGCGCTCACGCGAGAACAGTTCGCGAAGCGTCTCGAAGCAACAAAGAAAAAAGTCCTGCGAATGAGCGAACAAGAGCTAGACGCGCACATATCTCCCAACTATCGGCGACGTCTGCGTGCATACAACACGAGCGAGTGGTCGATAGTATCCATGAGCACCAAGCAGCTTGGTGTGTGGCGAGGCGCTGGAGGGTTGTCCCGCGCGCTAACCGATTGCTCGCTTGCGGACACAGTAAAAGCGGTGAAGGCGATTCTCGATTCAAACTCAAAAGGTCTCAAAGCTCGCGCGTTGCATGCGATACCAAACATGCTAGCGACAAATGTAGGCGAGCTGCAGAAGGAGAAATATTTACTTCCAATCGTATTCCAATCTGGTACAGGCACGAACGGGCGGCGTGGCTTGCGAACAAAAGTAAAAGGAGATATTGATGATGGCTGCATGCGCTCGATCGCACTTGCGGTCGCAGGTAAAAAGGAAATTAAGGTGTATTTCGGAACTCCGATACAAACAACGATCAAACCCAAAGTCCGTGCGGTGATACAGAAGCATAAAAGATAGCAGCAAAAACCCCGCTCCTTGTGAGCGGGGTTTTTGCTGTGGTAGGGGGGGACGAGGGAGCCTATTTGACCTTCTCTACAACGCGCACAAAGGTCTCGGGGCGAGTTATTTATACGCACTCCCGCGATTATCAAAAATCTCCACGAGCACCGTTTGGTTCTCAAAATCAATTGAGAAGATGATGCGGTTTTTGCCGACACGGATGCGAAAGTGGTTCGCCCATTTTCCAGTGAGCTGTTTTACATCAACAGCAACGATCTTATCCTGCAGCTTCTGGATACCTCGCAGCACTGGCTCGACAATAGCATTATCGGCAAGATGTTGTTGAGCGAGGAACTTTTCGGCCTGTCGCGAGAGTATAATCTCCCAGTCCATAGTGCGTTATATGCGAATGCGTATCGAGCGCACCCCTTTGTTAGACGGTTTACCGTACAACTTCTCAATATCTGCTTGCTCTTTTGCAGACACAAAAGGGAGCGCTCCTGCACGAGCTTTCATAAATTCCTCGGCAAGCGCCTCACGCACGCTTTTGCGCGCCAGCTCGCGTATCTCATTTCGCAATGCCGTGGTCATAGGTGCAGTATAGCACAGAGCCAACTACTTCACCTTCTCGACAACACGCACGAATGTTTCTGGTCGTGTCTCTGCTAAGAGGGCGAGCATCTTGCGGTTGAGGGCGATGTTTGCCTTCTTGAGGTTGCCGATGAGGCGCGAGTAGGAAAGCGGCTTCTGGTTGGCGCTGGCGACCGTGCCGGCGGTGTCGAGCCCGGCGTTGATGCGGACGTTCCACAACTTGCGGAAGTCGTTCTTTTTATCGCGGCGGTGTGCGAACGCGTATTTGCCCGCGTGGAAGATTGCTTCCTTCGCCATGCGGGTTTTGGTCGAGCGGCCAAACCGGTAACCCTTGGTCATTGCAAGAATATTCTTGCGGCGCTTCATCGCACTGACTCCTCCTTTTACACGTGCCATACAGGTGAATTAAAAATAAATAAAATTAACGCTTCGACGGCGATGCGGTCTTGATGTAGCGCTGCGACACCTTTGCGGTGACAGCCCAATCCTGCGTGCGATTGTTGTCCATCTGGGTCGAGCGGCTCTCCTTGGCGTTAAAGTGGTTTTTGCCCGGCTTGCGCGCGACAATCTTGCCCGTGCTGGTGAGCTTGAGGCGCTTGGTAAATGATTTGTTTGTTTTCATACATTTCCTAATTTATCCTGAGCGAAGTCGAAGGATTACTTTTTAGCTGCGCGTTCGATAACGGTGGTGAGTCCCTTGGGGCTCTTTTGGATGCTGTCGCCCATGCGGTACTCCTCGGGGATCAGCTTGAGAAATCGCTCCAGCCGCTCTTTGAGAAAGTCGAACTCCATGTACTTGTACCGCCCCCACAGGAAGAGATCCACCTTGACCCGATGCCCCTCGCGCAGCCACTCGGCTGCCCGCTTTGCCTTGAGTTGGAGGTCGTTTTCGCCCGTGCCAATTTTGACCTGGACGCTTTTTGTCTCCGTTGCGTGGGATTTTGACTTTATTTCCCGGCGCTTCTTCTCCTGTTCGTATTGGAATTTACCATACTCCATGATTTTTGCAACCGGGGGGACCGCGTTGGGCGATATCTCGATCAGGTCGAGCCCGGCCTCCTCGGCACGAGAAAGGGCCTCTGCCAAGGGGAGCACGCCAAAATTCTCCCCTTCGGGGCCAACAACGCGCACCTCCTCGGCGCGGATCTGACGATTGATACGAGTAGTGTCCAAAGCGTTTGTGTGCTCTATAGTATACTGGAACGGGCAAATACGCCAGCAGTGGCGCCTGTGGTAACGTTTGTGCTCGCGCGCCAGTATATATACGCATAATACTTATACAACAAACCGCATGAACATCGGATGGATTGGGCAGGGGTGGATCGGCAAGCACTATGCGGACGACTTTGAGCAGCGTGGGCTGTCGGTGGTGCGCTATGCGCTCGAGGAGCCATATCGTGCAAATAAAGGCAAGATTGCCGAGTGCGACATTGTGTTTATCGCGGTGCCAACACCAACCACGCCAACCGGCTTTGACGACTCAATCGTCCGCGAGGCAGTTGGTTTGGTGGGCAAGGGCAAGGTCGCGGTGATTAAATCGACCCTGCTGCCCGGCACGACCGAGTCAATCCTTGCGCAGTACCCAGGCGTGTTTGTGATGCACAGCCCGGAGTTTTTGGTCGAGCAAACCGCCGCACACGACGCAGCACACCCCGAGCGCAACATTGTTGGTATCCCCGAGGACACATCCGAGTACCGCCAGAAGGCGCAGGAGGTGTTGGCTCTCTTGCCCGAGGCGCCCTACGCGCGGGTGATGCACTCACGCGATGCGGAGTTTATCAAATACGCAGGCAACTGTTTTTTGTTTACCAAGGTGTTGTATATGAATGTGCTCTACGATGCGGTCGCAGCAAGCGGCGCCAACTGGGAGCAGGTGCGCGAGGCGATGATCCGCGACCCGCGCATTGGCGAGAGTCATACCCAGCCGGTGCATCAGAGTTGGCATGCGCAGTCGGGGCAGCCGCAGCCGCAGCCGCGCGGCGCGGGCGGGCACTGTTTCATCAAGGACTTTGAGGCGTTTCGCGCGCTCTACCAACATGTCGTGGCCGACCCAGCAGGGCAGGCGATGCTCGACGCGATGCGCGACAAAAACATCGCGCTGCTGACTGCGTCGAAGAAAGATCTCGACCTCCTTGCGGGTGTGTATGGCAACCTATAAATGTATATCCATGTCCGTGTGACCACCGGCGCCAAGCGCGAGCAGATGACAAAACTGTCTGACACGCGGTTTGCTATCTCGGTCAAAGAGCCCGCCGAGCACAACCGCGCCAACGCGCGCGTGGTCGAGTTGGTTGCCGAGCAGCTGCGCGTCCCGCCCGCGCGAGTGCGGATCACCAGTGGCCACCATGCGCCATCCAAAGTGCTCTTGGTGCGCGAGTAGTCGCTACACGATGCTGCTATCGCGCGCTGGCGCGAGCGTGCGACGCGCAAGCGGCAGACCAATGAGCACAGCAAAGAGCAGCGCGATCGCGCCGGCACCCAGCAGGAACGAGAGCATATCGCTAGTAAAGAGGAGTTTGCGTGCAATCACAAAAACCACGAGCTCGACCACCACCTCGGCAGTGTAAAAAATAAATAAACGTGCGAGCTCGACGCCGATGGCGAGTGTAAACACGTCCTCAAGAAAATCGGTATACATTGCTGTGTCGCTCCAGGTGTAGGCAAACCAAGTGGGGATTAAAAATGCCAGATGCACAAACACGCCAACAAGGATGATGCCAGCAAACAAATGCTCGATGTCCGAGAAGGTTGTCTCCACCAGCCGAGTGATGCGCACCTGCATACCTCAAGAGTCGCCGAATGTGCGTGGTAATTGTATGAAGTGGGGTTGGATACAAAAAACCCGGGCCGTGGTGTTGGGTGGCCCGGGCTGCTCGGCGGCAGGTCATGGCGATTGTCGCCGAGCGAAGAACGTTTCCAACCACTCTTCAAGCGCTGCATCAACCGCGGGCTCAAGTGGCGTGTCTTGGTCGAACTCGGCACAACTACCATGCTCGCCTGCGATGACGAGCGCGTCTGCAACGTGTTCGTCGAAGGACGTTTTGTCCCGACCTTGTAGCCCATGTGTTTGGGCTATCTGCTCCGCGAGCGCCAGGGCGCGCGCAACGTCGGTCATTGGTCGCCCTCCTCTTGTTTTTGAGCAGCGACGTCGCTGCTCCTGTATCGAACTATACACAGCACATATGAATATTAAATGAACTTCTCATGAAGTCCCGTACATAAAAGGTGTCAGGAACCTTTTCTTTACCGATACAGCAAAATCCCGCAGACAATTACCGCGTCGAGGACGGCGATGAGAAAGTTGGAGAGAAAAATCAGCCGCTCGCGGTGCACGAGCCCATAAAAACTCCATAGCAGGTTGACTGTCCCCAGCAAAAGCCAGGTCGCGAGCGACAGTCCCTCGGCGCTTTGGTAGACAAACAGTTGGTACACCTGCGGCAGCAGCACCACAGGTGCCACAATCGCGATCGCGTACATTGCGTAATCAAACCAGCGCACCAATGTTTTGGGATGCGGAAACTGCTCAAGATTTTTATACAACCGCTTGCGCAGATGTAGATGGTGCATCCCTTGGCTCATGTTGCGTATTGTAGCAGAGGTAGGCGCGTTTCTCATCTCCACAAACAAAAATGGCCCGCCAATTCTGGCGAGCGCATTTTTGTACTTGTGGACACCCTGTCGGAAAGTTGGAACCAAGTAGAATCCTATGTTTTTGATGCTTACGAGTTGATCCGCGCTGCAAATCTAAGCGGTATTACAAGGGAAACTCTCGTGTAAGGGGTCACATAGAGAGTGTTGAATAGGGTAGAGACTATCCGGCGCGTGCACCCCGAGCACGCTCGAAGTGTCCGGACATGTCCGTGTCCGTCGGACATGGTCCAAATTCTTTTAAAAGGCCTGAAAACAAGACAAAGAGGCGTTTGACCTCGTCCGCCAATGTCCGGTTCTGCGCGCATAAAGGTGTCACCGTGTCATGTCAGGGTGACATGGTCCAAATTCCCGTAAAAGCCTTATAAATCAACAAAAGTGACATTTTGACCTCGTCACACCATGTCAGCTAATGTCAGGTTCTACGCGCGCATGAGGGAGCGCTTGACTTTTATACCGCACACGCGGTAATATTCCCATATTGGGAACTCACATGAATGTACCAAAGCGCAACCATGATACTTATCAACAAAGAGATTTTGGATACCTTCAAACGCGATTATCCCGATGCAGCCTCAGCGGTCGACGCTTGGACGGCCGAAGTGGAGCTCACTACGTGGCGAACGCCACACGAGCTGCTACAGAGCTTCCCAAGTGCCGATATACCCGGAGACAGACAAGCCATCTTCAACATCCGGGGCAATCGATACAGGTTATGGGTGAAGGTGGCATATAACAGCGGGACCGTGTTTGTGAAAGCGATAGGTACACATAAGGAGTACGACGAGTGGGCAATCAAATAATTCTATGAACGAAATAAAAGTAATAAAAACTAAAGAAGATTACGCAGCAGCTCTCATACTCATCGAGAGTCTCGTTGACATTGATCCCATGCCTGACTCTGAAGAGGGTGAACGTCTCGCTCTTCTTACCACTCTTGTTAGAGATTATGAGTCTCGTACTTTCCCCGAAAGCCTTCCTGATCCTATAGAAGCGATCAAGTTTCGTATGGAGCAAGCAGGGCTTAAACCTGCAGATTTGATTCCATATTTGGGTAGTCGCAGCAGAGTTTCCGAAATTCTTTCTGGAAAACGACAGTTAACTATCGAGATGATGCGAGCCCTTGAAAAGGGTCTCGGTATTCCTGCGAAAGTTTTATTGAAACATCCTGCCGTAGACGAAGATTCCTTCTTCAACAACTGGAGTAAAAGCTTATTGAAGGATATGGCACAGCGTGGTTATTTTGGTGCAGAGAAAGTAACTGATGTAAATTCAGGAACTCTAGTTAAGAGTTTCTTTTTTGGAGGCGGTGTTCCAATGCAACTACAGGGAATGCTTCGCCAGTCCAGCTATAGATCTGCGCCTACTACTGATAAACACGCCTTAGCTGCATGGGCAACTAGAGTTATGCAAAAAGCAAAAACAGTGAAAGCTGTGCCTGAATATAAACCCAAGACGGTCGACCTTTCGTTCATGCAAGAACTTGCTAAGTTGAGCGTTGACGACAATGGTCCTCTTGTTGCGCGAGACTATCTAAAAAAGAATGGAATTATTCTTGTTATTGAACCGCATTTCGCCAAGACTCACTTGGATGGGGCTGCACTCTTAACTTACGAGAGAAATCCTGTAATTGGCTTAACTCTGCGCCATGACAGACTAGATAACTTCTGGTTCACCCTAATGCATGAACTTGCGCACGTTGCTCTACATTACGGACAAGAAGTAACGCTTTTCTACGATGAGTTAGACGAGATTAAGGGCCTCGATATAGATAGCAAAGAAAAGGAGGCAGACAACCTTGCTGGTGAAGCGCTTGTTCCTACAAGTAAATGGGAAGTCAGCCCGGCAAGGCTCGTCCCTTCATCTTTAGCCGCAAGCAGCTTGGCTAAAGAGCTTGGCGTACACGTTGCGATCATTGCAGGAAAAATTCGTCACGAAGGTGGTAAATACTATTACCTCAACAGCGTAGTCGGTGATGCGAAAGTTCAACATTATTTCTCGAACGAAAACTCTAACTAATATGTTTCCCGCCAAACATTACGTACCTATACTCAAGTGGAAACGTGCTGAATATCGAGCACTGAAAGGATTGGATGAATCTACAAAAAGTGTCATGACACCGCTTATTGAACTTGTAATGCCCAAAGCTTCGAACCCGTACAAAGACAAAGAGCGTACGCAGAGAAAGACATCAGATGAGATCTTTGTTGAAGTAGTATCTAAGTTTAAAACGCAAAGAGCTAAAGAAATACCAGAGGACATTAAAGAATCTTGGGGTTCGCAGCCTGTTTTCGTGGATTTCAGTCTTCTTTACGAAGCTGAACACACTACGGCGCTCAAAGCAGAAAGCATGCAAGTGATTGTTACTGAAGGTATCTCGCAGGGATTGAGAATCATTCCAGTCGTTAACTTACACGACGATGATTCCATAAAGAAAACTGCTGCAGACTTGGCAAAGAAACATCAGCTTGGATTTTGCGTTCGAGTTTCGAAGTCTGATCTCAAAGATGCGGAGCAACTAAATGAAAAACTTCAAAACCTTGTCGATTCATCTGGTCTACCGATAAATCAGATCGACATCCTTGTTGATCTCAAGAGTATTGCAGATGGCGAATACGAGTATTTCTTAAAGCTTAGCCAGGAAATAATGGCGATTGCTGAGTGGAGAAATTTCATCCTCGCCGCGGGTTCATTCCCTGAAGATCTGACAGGATGTAAGCTCGATGAACAGACCTTTCTTTCACGACTTGAATGGCGTGGTTGGGTAAGGCACGCTTACGCAAAAGATCTTAAGCGCGTTCCAACTTATGGCGACTACACGATGCGTAATCCTATCTTCAAAGAATCCACTCAGTTCTACCCACCAACCAGCAGTATCTGCTATGCAGTCGAGGATGACTGGATGGTGATGAAAGGGAAACGTCAGCGCTTTGACCTCTATCTTGCAAACGCAAAACTACTCGTTGATTCAAGTAATCGTTTTTTTGGTGCAGACCACTGCGCTGGTGACCTTTTTGCTAGCGAAAAAGCAAAACACTTTGAAGCGTATATGCTGAATCCGGAGCTCAAGGGTACTGGTAGTAGCGAAGACTGGATATACGTCGGAATTAATCACCATTTAGCACTAACGGCGCACCAGGTCGCCAATCTTGCCTGAAGAATAGAATCTCTCGGACTACTTCTCCAAGGACTTCTGGACTGAGCACTGACGATAATTTTTCGTAAATGTCGCCACGTGCTTTGCTTCTCATCCCTATAGCTTCACCTCGACCTTCTAGAACACTAAGGGCCTCCTCTTTCCATAGTAGGCGGGCCACAGCTGGTCGATTTCTCTCTGGATTCTTTGAACCTTCGCGCAGAGTATGGAAAAATACACTGTTTTTTTCGTCAGTTTTTGCAATCAAAATACTCCACCAATCTGGAACAATGTGTATTGCATCATAGAGATGGCTTTTACCAACCACTAAAGTCATTTCATCGAACACGGAGTTATATGCAATGACTTGTTCAGGCAGTCGTAACAGGGTATCCCTATCGCTTTTTATTTCGTATCCATGCAATACACCGTTTACAACGGCAACATCTACACGCGCAGAGCCGTGTTGTACGCCAAGCTCGGGAATTATCCGAACCTTCGAGTCATGCGCATGCGCCGTATTCAACTTGGAGATAAGAGCCTCTCTAATGATTGTGTCGTTTGTAGGACTCATTTTTTTAGAAGATCGCACATAACAACATGCACTTAGGATTATTTTAGCACGAGCGATAGCACGGTAGGAACCGTCCAGAGAGGGAAGTGGTGGAGTAATGGTACGAGCTCTATTCGATTGTGAACAAATCAAAGTCCGTGTGCCACACGCCGGGCAAGATCTGCGACTCAAGTACGGCTTTGTCGGCACTCCAATTCACTTTGCTTGCCGTCGCTTTATCGAGCGTCGCAGAGTACATCACTGTATCGGTTGCGTTGCCGTATTTGTCGGTCTCTTGGAAGAACACATCAGCCGATACTTTATTCACGCTCGTAGTGGCCGTATAGAGAGCAATAAACTCATCGGAGATCTGTCTTATCCCGCCCTGTCTAATATAGTTTTGAGTTACGTTGTCGTCGCCATTGAGAGCGATATCGACATCCCAACCGCCTGCCGGATCAGGTGCGACGATCACGTTGCGCATGTGGTATTCGTTGCTGTCGTTGGTCATACCCGGAGCAGCATTATCAGCGATCTCCTGAATCTGACCCTCGGGAGTTGAGGTTGCAAACGTCGGCGCGACTACGACCTGTGTCTGCGCTTCTGGTGGAGCAGTAACGCAGTAAAGAATAAAAAATACAAAGGCACCGCTAAGAAAAATAGCGACTGCTTTCTTGCGGCTCATACGCATAAGGCGCGGCGCAATTAAACCCACCCAAAGACCCAGAAACGAGAGTGATGCTAGGACCGCAAATAGGGTACTCATATTGGTGTTGTAAACGTATGCTAACTATAGTATGTCGACCCATAGTTAGCAACTACCCAAAAAGACTAGTCCTAAAACTAGTATTTGCGGAAAAATTGGCATTCCATCCGCAATTCGGATTCGAAACCGCTCAAAAGTCGCCATTTATAAGCGTTTTTGGGCAGCTTAGTGCCAAGAATTCTCAAGATGTGGAGATGGCGGGAGTCGAACCCGCGTGCAACAGAGAGTCGTGTGCGCTTCTACGTAGTGTAGAATCTTCTAATTTCTTGCTGCGTACGTTCGAGAAGATTCAAAATACGTACGCCATGCGGCTTCGTTGGTGTCTGTGCAAAGAGGGAAGCGATCTCTTGGCACACTAGCCCGATATATAACACCCGGCCTCTACCCTCGGGCGGTGGCAGAGCGGATGCGAGTTGGCGTTGGCGGATTACGCGAAGGCGAACTCGTTCGCCGCAAAGTACGGCGATTTAACTGACGATTTTGCAGTTAGGGTTTCCGGATTTTTGAGAAGGTCCGGGCTTCTACTGCGCGCGTCACACGACTGTTTCTATTGTCTATGCCTGGCATCCCCTCTGAATATACGATCCTCAACGAATCATCGACTCAAAATGAATGCCAGCGAATGAGTGCTCAAAAGTGTGGGCGACTGGCAGCGGTGTTGATTAGAACAACACTGTTACCAGTCGTCCTGTGACTCAGTAGCACGCCCCCTGTCTCCATACCCCAGCGCCATCGCGTTGGAAGCACCGGTCAAGAGACGTGAGCTCCGCGACTAGTTCAGCAAGTTCGTGCCGTTTGGCACGCGCATCCTCCTCTCGCTGTCTTTCTTCGCGAAGTTTTATGATGGTACGCGCTTGAAGAGAATCCTGATTCACCTATTTTCTCCCAGCTAGATTTAGCGAAGCCCTCTTTTAACCTCGGGGCTCCTGTGGCACATGTCCCCCGATATTGCCACTTTTGAACACTCATTCGTTACTGATTTTTCAAGGTGCGCTGCATGTCGCGCTTGGTGTCCCGCTCTTTGAGCGCGGCGCGCTTGTCGAACTTCTTTCGACCCCGGGCGATTGCCAAACGGAGCTTTAATTTGCTGCCTTTACTATACACTGCAAGTGGGACTATTGTCAAGCCCTTTTGCTGCTCGCTGTCGGCAAGTGTAGCAAGCTCTTTTTGAGTCAGCAACAGCCGCCGCGTGCGCTCGGGGTCATAGCTGCCGGGCGTGTTGGCGACCTGATAGGGCGGGATCGACATCCCCACAATGTATGCCTCGTTGCCGCTGGTGGCGGCGCGCGATGATGTGGGGCGGACAATAATATGCGCGCCCTCCAGCCGCCCGTGCCGGGCACGCAGGGCTTTGACTTCGTGGCCCACGAGCTCAAGCCCCGCCTCAAATTCCTCGAGGGTTTCGTAGTTGAGCCGCGCCTTTTTGTGTTCAACAAGATTTGACATATATAGTAGGGAATATATACTAGTGGTGTCAGACCTCAAGGGGCCGGGTAACCGGTCCCTTTGATTTTTCAATAAAAAATCGTAGTTTTCGAAGTTCAATATATTTTGCGCGGTTGAGCAGTTCTTTCGCGATATGCCCACGTGTTGATGCGACCAGAACCCGTTTCCCATCCTGTTTGAGTAAGTCGAGTAGATATGCAAAGTCCGAGTCGCCAGAAAAGAGCAGTAGTGTATCGTAGCTATCTTTGTATCGAAACGCATCGAGTGCAAGTTCTACATCAAGATTGCCCTTCGGTAGTACTGTATCTCCCGTTTTAATAAACTTTACTTCTTTAGCGGTCACTCTGTATCCGTGTGCTTCAATGTGGCGAATGAATGCAAGTTGTTTTTCTAACGAGCCGATTTTCCCCGTGTAATAGTATAAACCAGCAAGTGTTGTTTCTGAGTTAAGATATGTTGCGAGTTTTTCATAATCAACATTCCATCCTAAACTTTTTTGTGAATAAAACACATTAGCCGCATCAATGCAGACCGCTACTCTGCCTTTTGCAAATTGCCCAATCATATGCAGAAGTATAGCATCGTAATTCTACCTTTTCTTTTTTGCCCGTGCTATATAAAGATGCTACTATATTCGTACTGTGCCAGAGCAACCGAATAAAAAGCAAAAAAGGGGTAGCAATACGCCCGCGCCGGTGCCCAAGCTGCCACGCGGCGATTCTTTCTGGGTCAACCTCGCCAGCGGGGTGCTCATCCTCCTGTTGTTGACGGGCGCCTACACCTACTTGGTCTCGAGCCAGCAGCAACCAACCGACATCCCTGTGTCGCAGCTGGCGCAGGATGTCCAGGCGGGCAAGGTCGCGACGATTGTCGTCTCGGGTGACGACCTCGACATCACCTACGTGGCGGCAACCAGTTCGACACCGGTCGAAAAGGTATCCAAAAAAGAGCCCGACACGGCATTGTCGCAAACACTCTTTAACTATGGCGTGCCCAAGGAGGCGCTCGACCGCGTAACCATCACCATCAAACGCGAGAGCAGCTGGCAGTACTGGCTCACGATCCTTGCACCATTTTTTGCGCCACTCTTGCTTATCGGATTCTTTCTGTGGTATGTCTCGCGCCAGGTGCGTGGTGCGGGGATGCAGGCGTTTTCCTTCGGCCAGAGCAAGCCGCGGGTGACCGACCCCAACGACAATGCGCAGCGCGTCACCTTTAAAGATGTTGCTGGTGCCAAAGAGGCCAAGGTTGAGTTGTTGGAGATTGTCGACTTTTTAAAGAATCCGAAGAAGTTTCTCGACATCGGCGCGCGCATCCCAAAGGGCATACTGCTCATGGGTGCCGCGGGCACGGGCAAGACCTTGCTCGCGCGGGCGGTCGCAGGCGAGGCGGGTGTGCCGTTCTTCTCAATCTCTGGCTCGGAGTTTGTCGAGATGTTTGTCGGTGTCGGCGCCTCCCGTGTGCGCGACCTCTTCTTGACCGCCAAGCGCGCAGCACCTGCAATTATTTTTGTGGATGAGATCGACGCCGTCGGCCGCGTGCGCGGCACTGGCGTTGGTGGTGGCAACGACGAGCGCGAGCAAACACTCAACCAAATTTTGGTCGAGATGGACGGCTTTGAGCCCAACGAAAAGGTGATTGTCATGGCAGCGACCAATCGCCCCGACGTGCTCGACCCAGCGCTGGTGCGCCCCGGCCGCTTCGACCGTCGCGTCACGATCGAGCTGCCCGACCGTGGCGACCG
>CAIJFH010000013.1 GCA_903819895.1 Candidatus Adlerbacteria bacterium | reverse complement strand
TTCTACCCGATCGTTCAAAGAGCCGACTTGAGCGCTTGGCGACCACAGATATCTCACACGCAGGTGTAATCCGTAAAGCTCTGCGCACACTTGAGTGGTGCCTCAAAAGCCATGTTAAGGATATATCCAAACATCGTCTGTAGGATCACACACCCGAAGCAGGAGAAACTAAACCCCTCATCGACACACGTGTCGGTAATGGGGTTTTACTTTTTTATTACGAACCTACTTCCCTTTTTATCCAGTAATTTTTCTTTTTGTAACTTACGTAACTCATTCTGTACTTCATCCAACGTGCGCCCAGTAAGCTTTTGTAACTTACTAACAGTCTTCGGAGACTGTAATAACTCGCGCAGGATCGCTCCGCGCAGCTGGCGCACGGAGCCTTCGAACTTCGACTGTTTGGTGTAGTGTTTGCTTTTGTTGTTGATGCGCACACCACTGCGTTTGAGGTGTGAGCCATAGTCCATCAGCGCTGCATAAAAATCTCTCGGCTCCACCTTCGACTCCTTCAGCGCTCGAGCTACCAGCGGCAAGATCTCCGCATCAGATACTTTTTGTGTGTGCTCTGCAAAACAGAAGTGCGTAAAAACCGTGCGTATGTTTGTCTCGATAAACACTTCTGGTTGGTTGTATGCAAATGTGGAAATTGCTCGCGCAGTGTACGGACCAACGCCTGGGAGTTTTTCTAGCTCTGCTGCATTTTTTGGAAATTTTTTATTGTACTGAGAGCAAATTACTTTCGCCGCATCGTGCAAATATTTTGCGCGGCGGTTGTAGCCGAGCCCGCTCCAAAGCAACAGCACGTTTGAAAGTGGCGCGGCAGCAAGTGTTTCTACCGTGGGAAACGTTTTGATAAACGCCGTGTATTTTGGGATGACGCGGTCAACCTGCGTCTGCTGCAACATCATCTCGGATACTAAAATATGGTACGGGTTGGGAGTTTTATCCTGCGAATCCTTGCGCGAAGCAGGACGCCACGGTAAGTGGTCGCGGCTTTCTGTTTTGTAAAACGTCGCAACGGTGGAAACTAATTTTTTAAGATTGTTGTTAGGATGGCGCATACTTTTGTAGAGGGTCTCGAGCACACCTATCCTAAACCAAAAAGCCGCCTCGCGCGAAGCGAAGCGACTTTTTGGAGAGAGAATGCGCGATTACTGCTGCTTCGGACGTGCGTCCGAGACAGTCAGCATGCGGCCACCGAACTCCTTGCCATTCCACATAGAAATAGCAGCGTCGGCGCCAGCGTCGTCAGCCATCTCGACGAATCCGAAGCCACGTGAGCGGCCGGTCTCGCGGTCGGTGACGATGGATGCCGAAACAACCTCGCCTGCCTGCGCGAACGCGTCGCGGAGCTCATCCCCCGTGGTGCGGTATGGGAGGCCACCAACAAACAACTTGCGTGCCATATTGCCAGTTACAATGAATGTTAACAATCGTTCTATGTAAGGCGACCCTCCCACCTTCCCGCGTATGCGGGGCGCACTGGAGAACTTACTCGAACGCCCCCAGTATAGGATGGATTACGAAAAAAGCAAGCAGCGCCAACGCCCCTGTGGGGATAGCTACTGTGCCGACACCAAGTGCGCGTACACGACAAAGCGCTGATCAAACGAGTGCGCCGCCGCATCCCATTGCCCATCACAGGTGATGAGCACCAATCGCGATGGCCCCGAGCCCGCAAAAATTTTGTCGGTTGGCGCGTTGTCCGATGGGTACGCATCGGTCTCTTCGACCACATAGGTCAGCGTGCGCCTGGACGTGTCGGCTACAACAATGGTGTCGCCCAGTTTAATTTGCGAGAGATGCTCAAACACGCCCGCCTTGGTGAGCGCGTTGTTGACATGCCCTGCCACGACCGCGCTCCCCGGCTCGCCGGGTTTACTCCCCAGCGAGTACCACGCTACATCATCAAAATTTTTTGGCGTCGCCATCGAGCCATCACTCTTCTTCCCCACCTGCTCGACCGCCGCATTGATGCCAAGCGATGGCACCGAGAGATGTGCGGGCGTGAGTGGTGTCGTGGTTGCCAGCGCTGGTGCCAGCACCGACGCGGATTGCGCTGAGTTGTTCGGCGCTGTTTGACCCAACATCGCAACGGATCCAAATGCAAACATACTCGCCTGCGATCCAAACGCCGTACGAGCAATCTGCGACATCGCGCTCGCGAGCCCTACCAACACAACCAGCCCACCGACCAGCAACACCAACCAGTGCCCGACCGTGCGCGGATGTGCCGTTGGTACACGAGTACTAACCTTAGCGGGTGATAGCAAGAGCGGTGCGTTTGACATACGGAAGTACGACGATGCCAGCCGCGAACACAAATACGAGTGCAAGCGCGAGTGCGAAGCCATCGGTCGGCTCAAACCCGGTGTTGGGGAGTGTTGCAGGGACATACGCTGCGGTGACCGACGGTGTCGTGCCGCTGTAGACAATCGGCCCCGCGCCAGCAACCACGTTGACAGTGCACGAGGCACTCTGTGTGCCGCTGGTCACGATAATGGTCTGCACGCCCGTGGTCTGGAGCATAGTCGAAAGCACTGGGCCCATCCCCAAGTAGGTGCGGTCGGTCGTTGTCCAATTGTAGGTTGTGTTTGAGTTAGCAACACCACCAGTCGCCGAGACAACTACGGCCTTCCCCGCAGGGACGGTCTGATATGCTGGCGAGCAGGTCAGCGGCGCTTGCTCGGTCGGGCCCGTGTACGGGACAATTGGCACGACACAGCCGTACGAGTTGCCGTAGTAATTATTGTACGCATTCGAGCACGGGTAGTTGGTAGCGGGTGCGGTCGCCGACACGGTGATGACACAGGTGCGTGTTACTCCGGTGGTGGTAAAGCCCGAGCAATCTTGCGAGTAGGAGTAATAGTAGTTGCCCCCGGTTGCGGCGACTGTGTAGCTGCCTGGCACCATCGTGATGGTGCGCGTATCATTTACAAAACTTGAGGTGTAGGAGAGCGTTGGGGACGTGGTGTTTGGCACGATTGAGAACGAGGGGCCAGTCCCGGTCACTGTGACGCTCGGGAGCATGCCCGCCGGGAGCGTAAAACCGCTCGCGGTCTGCGTCGTCACCACCACTTGGGTGTAGGGCATACTCTGCGCACTCGCCAACAGCGGCACGGCAACCGCGAGCCCTGCCACCACACCACCAACTGTCCGCACCAAAGATGTCATAGTCATAATACTGTATAGTAATAATAAACAAGTTGATACTACCACTCTTTTGTATAAATGCAAGCCAGACGCTTTGACTAAATTGCTTTTGTATTACATATACTATATACTGGACCGACACTCCCCAACGTATCGCAACAATCATGAAATCACTATATACCAAAGAGGTTTTAGGGCATCCGCTCGTGCTGGGCGCCATTGGCGTAGTTCTGATTATCGCTATGGGCGGTAGCGCGTACTATATTATTGGCAGCCGCCCACCCACCGTGGCGTGGCAGGCCGCAAGCCGCGGTGCGATCGCCGAGGTGGTCACGGCAAGCGGCATCGTGGAGCCAGCCGAGAACCCCGATCTTGCCTTTGCAAGCAGCGGCCGTGTCGCAAGTGTGTCAGTAGTTGTGGGCCAACCCGTCGCCGCAGGCGAAACCTTGGCGACACTCGACCTTGGCACACTAGAGGCCTCGCGCGAGCAAGCAGTCGCCAACGTCGCCGCAGCACAGGCCAAACTTGCTGGGCTTGAAGCACCAACGCGTGCAACCGACCTTGGCGTCAAACAAACCGCCGTCGCGCAAGCACAGCAATCGCTCGCAAACACCTACACCAATGCGCAGGTGGCAATCGGCACCGCGCACGACCAAGTAGTGAGCGCGGTGCACACCAACACCGACGCACTCTTTTCCCAACCAAACGCGGCGCAGCCGACGATCCTCTTCCAAACAACCAACAGCCAAGCGGCAATCGACACCGACACCGCACGCGCATCACTCATCATACGCATCACCCAATGGGAGTCGGAGATTAGCGCACTATCCCCCGCATCATCCGCAACAGACACCGAGCAAGCACTCGCCGATTCGTTGTCGACGCTTACGCTCGTGCGTGGCTATACCACCCACCTGCTTGCTGCGCTCGCCAGCGCGACACCGTCGGGAGCGTTCTCCCCGAGTGCGATCACCGCTGCACAAACTGCGGCACTCGCGCTCAACACCACCACCAATGCCCAGATCGCTGCGCTCCAGGGCCAGCAGCAGCAAATCGCTGCAGCAAAACTTGCCATCCAGTCAGCGCAAGATGCGCTCACCCAAACCACCGCAGGTGCCACAACGCAGGATATCCAAGCAGCAGAGGCGAGCGTCCAAGCAGCGCAAGCGACCATCGACAGCATCGACGCACAGATCCGCAACGCCGTTGTGGTGGCACCGTTCTCGGGCACGGTGGCCAGTGTCGCAGTCAAACCAGGACAAACCATCGCTGCAGGTACCACTGCCGTATCGCTCACCCCAGCAAGCGCGCTGCAGATGACACTCTACCTCAGCGAGATTGACGCAGCGCGTGTCCACACCGGCGACCCTGCCGCAGTGACGCTCGATGCGTTGGGTAACAGCCGTGTGTTCCCCGCGACCGTTGTCTCGGTTGATCAATCACCCTCGAGCGACCCTGCACACACGGCGACCGGGCCGGCATACAAAGCGACGCTGCAATTTACGACCGCAGACCCGGCAATCGCCTTGGGGCAAACGGCAAACGCGACCATCACCACCGCACAAAAAACGGGAGCGTTGATTATCCCCAAGAGCGCAGTGATTACCGACGGAGCACAGTCGTTCGTCCTCGTTGCACAAGGTGGCACACCAACGCGCCAGCCCGTGACACTGGGCATCGAAAGTACAAGCACCGTCGAGGTAGAGAGCGGTCTTACCGACGGTCAATCATTTTTGATTACCGCACACTAACCACAGCACTATGCCACACACGCCAACACACCCGGAGCAAAAAAAGAAATTGGATCGCCGCGTCATCATCGCCGCAGCGCTGATCCTCGTTGTCATCGGTGGCGGCATCGGCACTGCTGCCTATATTGCCACCGCTGCAAAAACCATCTACATCGAGAATGCGGCAGTGAGCGCACCGATTGTCGACATCGCGCCCACCACAAACGGGACACTCAAGACGGTCTATGTATCGGTTGGCGACACCATCGCCCCCAACACCGTGGTGGCTCAAGTGGGCACCGAGCTGCTCAAGTCGCAGGATGGCGGCTACGTGATCATGACCAGCAACGCAATCGGCAAGCCCGTGGGCACCAACGACACCATTGTCGAGACCATCGACCCGTCACAGCTGCGCGTTGTGGGGCAAGTGCAGGAAGACAAAGGATTTGCCGACATCACGCCTGGGCAACGTGCCGCGTTTACTGTCGACGCATTTGGCGGCGAGCAGTTTGACGGCATCGTCGATGAGGTCGAGCCGACCGCCAACTCGGGCGACGTCGTCTTCAACATCTCTGACAAACGGCAAGAGCAAAACTTTGATATCAAAGTCCGCTTCGACATCGCTGCACATCCGGAGTTGAAAAACGGCATGTCAGCAAAGCTCTGGGTCTATAAAAACTAGATCTACAACAAACGACATGCAAGAAAAAAATCCGCTGCGGTGGTGGATACTGCTCACGGTTATCATCGGCACCTTCCTTGGCCGACTCGACCAAACAGTCGTCAACCTCGCGCTCCCCAAAATCATCAACGACTTTTCAATCACTGTCTCGGCGGCGGGGTGGATCGCTACCGCATACATCTTGGCCAACGCAGTGTTTGTGCCCGTGTGGGGCAAACTCGGCGACACGGTGGGGCGCAAAAAAATATACTTGCTTGGCTTTGGCATCTTTATCGTCGGCTCCGCGCTCGCAGGGCTCGCATGGAACTTGCCGAGCATGATTATCTTTCGCATCATCCAGGCGATCGCGGGCTCTGCCGACTACCCCACCGCGATGGCGATCTTGGCCGTGACGTTTGCCGAAGGGAAAGAGCGCGCACAAGCACTCGGCATCTGGTCATCATCGTTTGCCGTGGCAGCGGTCTTTGGTCCACTCATCGGCGGTCCACTCATCGACACGCTTGGCTGGCGCTCGGTCTTTTTGATGAACATACCGGTCGGCATCCTCGGGCTCATCATGGCAATGATCTTTGTTGAGGAGTCCAAGAGCGACCGCGTGCCCGCCGCGTTCGACTGGTGGGGCGCGATTATCCTCGGCGGCGCGTTGTCGAGTTTGGTCTTGGTGCTCGACCAAGGCAGCGGCTGGGGTTGGACATCACTCAACAGCGTCTTGTGCTACATCTGTGTCGTCATCTTTACCACCATCTTTTATTATATCGAGAACGGACACCCCGAGCCGATTGTCGACCTCAAATTCTTCCGCAATGCGACCTTTGTCGGCACACTGTCCAACAACTTTGTGGTCTTTATGGGGATGATGGGAAGCGTCTTTCTTGTTCCTATCTTTGGCCAAACATTCCTCGGCTACAGCGCAACCGAGTCGGGCTACTTGTTTATCCCGATGGCGTTTGGGCTCATGCTCGCCGCCCCCTTGGGTGGCGCGCTCACCGGCCGCGTGCGCACGAGTTATGTCATCGCTGCATCAACGTTTACCGCAGGAGTTGGCCTCTTTCTCCTCTCCTACCTCGACGCGCGGTCGACCGCAATCAACATTATGATCCCGATGTTTGTGCTCGCGTTTGGATTGGGCTTTGGCATGTCGCAGCGCACTAACGCGGTCGCGGCAGCTGTCCCACCAAACGAGATTGGTGTCGCGTCGTCGGTGCTCGCGCTGGCACGCAACATCGCGGGCGCATTTGGTATCGCGCTCTTTGGCACGCTGCTTACCAACACCACCAACAGCAATGTACTCACCATTGCACGCAACAGCTCGGTCAACCTCCACGCCGCAACCGCGGGCGCGACGCAAACGATGCAAACCTACATCGCGCTCATCGAGCTCAAGGCGCAGATCGATGCGTACGACACCGTATTTCTTGCTGCGTCCAGCATCCTCTTCCTGGGCGCCATCGCCGCGCTCTGGCTCCACGTCCCCGAGCGCAAACTCAAAGCGCCAATTATCGTGGAGGGGTAAAAAAGGAAACCGCCCAACCCACAAAGAGCTGTTCGGCTCCTCTTTGGGTTAGGCGGATATTCGCCTGACAAACGCAAACCCAGTCCCTTCGTCATACGTCTGTTCAGGCCACCCATAATACGAGTCGACCATAGGTTGACCGTCTGGGCGACGAATCACACCGAGCTGGCAAGGGACTCTTCCCTCATTCAAGATTGGGCGGTGCATGGTAATAATCCTCCGCAACCCCATGCTCTCGATATGGTCGAAGATTCTTTCGGATACCAACAGACCCGCAACTTCCCAGTGGGGCTCTTGCCAGCCCATTTCTGCAGCATACGTACGAATATCTCGTACTGTTGTCTCATAGCGTGTAGTCTTCCGGTTTGGCACTACAACAACATCGTACGTCACATCACTGGTCGGCGCTCCATAGACCAACTCGTCGGTTAAGCGACCTTTCAGCGATGCGTACGAAAACACATCGCGAGCCACAGACGTTATGTTGTATAGTCCGATAACATGCGCCCACTCCGCGGCGGGCACACCCCTGCTCGTAACCGTAAAAGAAATGAGGCCATCATCTCCTTTACTCCAACGTGCAGTTCTGCCGTTCTGCCCAGCGAGCAGCGTGTCTAATGCGTCGAGTGAGGGCAAGACGGCACCACCTTGCGCAGCATGCAGAATCCTCGACAGATGCGGCAGCGCTCGCAAACGTTGCTGCTCCGTCAGCTGCCCCATCAGCGACAGCAACATTTTATTGGGTTCAGTTTCCATTCCTTGGGTCATGTTGTTCTCTCCTTTTGTTTGACGCGAGGCCAAGCCCCTACATACGGTTCAGACGGTTGGCTGGGACAGGTCGAGGACAGCAGTAAAAGATTTACGATTTCCTATTGGAGACAAACCCCAATCCCAACTGTCTTGATCGACGTACATACTCAAGAAGCCAACATGGCGAGAGGGGTCTATGATTTCTGTCCTTTCGAACAGAATGATCCCTCCATCATAGTTGCCATGGGGTCGAATTGGGTTAGTCACGAACGGCATTTCACGCAACTTATCCCTATTGCGCCAGAGCCAGAGAAAATCTCTCAGACCAAGACGGACAATCCCTGCTTCTTTTGCATAAGTGCTCGCTCGACCACCTTGAATGAGTCGCATATTCCGATAATTCCTTTCATTAAGCAACTGAGGGATCTCGTCGTCGGAGATAATGCTCCACCCATTGCGAACCCATGTTATCGGGTCAGTATGTCGCTCATTCGTGAGGTCAAAATCCGGCTCCAGATCGAGCCCGAGACTAGCGCGGAATACCTCTGGAGATGGCAACGCCCTACCACCTGCAATTGCCTCAGCAAGTGTGGAGACGTACGCACGGAGTTGCACAATTTGTGCATCCGCCAGATTATGTCGAGCGACAGCGCTCAACAAGGACTCACCACGATGCCAACCTGTTACACGAGTATTGTTCACGTTCACGACTCCTTTGCCTTTGGTTTACGTTTTGATGCGAGGTGCGCTGTGCGCCATCGCTGCATCTTTTGCCAGCATAGCGAAGTTGCAGTGGATAGCCATATGTGTTTATATTAGTTCATAAACATATGTCAGCAATCATCAGCACACTCACTGCTATTGGGCTCTCTGCAAAAGAGGCGATGCTCTATGAAGCGGGGCTCAAAAATGGCGAGAGCGATGTGCCAACGCTCGCGCGCTTGCTCGGCATGAACCGCGCGACAGTCTATCACCACCTGCACACGCTCGAGCGTCGCGGGCTCCTCTACAAACGTATCGAAAACGGGCGGATGGTCGTCACTATGGCCCGCGAAGAAGGATTGCGCGCATTATTCGCCTACGAAGAGCACGCGCTGCAAGAGCACAAGGAGCGCTTGGAGACACTGCTCCAGAAGTTACCAAAAGCAACCCGAGTTGCAGCTCGCCCCGACGTGCAGTACTTCTCGGGGCTGGAGGGTATCCGCATGGCGCTGGAGATCGCCTTTCGCACCAAGACCAAACACTGGGACATTATCGCGCCAAAGAAAAACTTTTTCTCGGATATCGACGAAGAGTATGCAGCGTACTACCTCTCGGAGCGAAAGCGCCGAAAGATTACCTCACACTCACTGTGGGAAAAGACGTCAGAGAATATCCGCCTCAGCCAAGACGTGATACGCGAGCGACAGCCACGCTACCTACCCAAAGAGCACCTCATCCCCTTTCGCTCGGTGCTCATATTGTTTGACACTCGCGCGCTGTTTATCTCGTCAACCAACGAGATGCAGGCGGTGCTTATCAACTCGTCGGACATCCACTCGACACTACAGATGCAGTTCTCGGTATTGTGGAACACAGCGGAGACACCTGCAACATAAAGAAAACTGCATACGTACAAAAACCTACACACTCGCCAAGCGGATGATGGCGAAGAGGAGGGCGGCGCCGAGGATGGTTGCTGCGGTGGTCCAAAAGGTTGGGTGCTCGTGGTGGCTCTCGGGTACTAAGTCGGCTGCGCCGATATACAGAAAGAACCCCGCAAAGAGTGCGAGCAGTGCGCCGAGCACGCTGCTGGATACCGCAAAGAGAAACGTCGCGAGCACACCAAGCACAGGCGCGAGCGCATCCACCACGAGCCAGCGCAGCGCGTTTTTTCTATCACCACCATGGCGCACCACCACATTGACCGTGTTGACACCATCGGAGAAGTCGTGTGCCAACACTGCAAGTGCAACCACCAACCCCACGGTGGCGGAGACCTGAAACGCCAAGCCAATGCCAACACCATCGAGGAAGCTATGTGCCGACAGCGACCCAGCACGGATGTGGCTTTGTGGCGCATGCTCGCCTGCGTCGTCGCAGTGCTTGTGGAGCAGCACCAAGCGATCAAGTAGGAGGTATACCAAAAACCCAAGCGCCATGAGCGCGACAATATTTGTGGAGCCGACACTCGCCCCGCCCAGGTCGAGCGCCTCGGGCAGGAGGTCAAAAAACGCGACCGCGAGCACTGCGCCCGCACTAAACCCAAGGATCAGATGCAACCGGTCGCGCAGCCGCAGAGCAACCAACCCGCCAAGCATGGTGGAGCAAAACGCGGCAAGGCCAATCAACAGGGGTGCAGGCATGTGATTTTTACACTATACTATTTTGCCGCAAACGCAACAAACGCAGTGAGTGCTTTAGCGAGAAATTCTTTGGTCTTCTCGTCGGTCAATGCGCCACTTGCGTCAAACTTCTCTGCCGCGAGCCCCAGAAAAAACTCGGGTTGCCCCAGCACGCGCGCCCCCAAGTAGGTGAGGATGCGCTTGAGGTCATACTGCGCGACTGCGGTGCCCAATTGCCCCGACGATGCACCGAGCACCAGCACGGGCTTGCCCACCCACACATTGTCGCCCGATGGCCGCGTCGTCCACTCGAGTACATTTTTGAGCGCTGCCGGTATCGAGCGATTAAACTCCGGCGTCGAGATGATAAGTGCATCCGCTGCACGTATTTTTTCCTTCAACGCTGCTGCCGATGCGGGGAAGTTGTTCTCTAGATCTTGGCTATAGAGCGGCAGTGCATCAATGGGTGCGAGCACGAGCGCGGCATTCGCCGACTGGAGTGGCTCGCGCTGCAACAACTCCCCCGCCGCACGCACGAGCGCGGTGTTGTACGAGCCCGTGCGCAAGCTGCCTGAGATCCCGAGTATCTGCATATGTATTTATTGTGTCGTCGTAGTTGCCGTTGCTGGTGTTGCTGGTGTTGCCTTCTTCAATCCTGCAAGAATCGTCTTCACATCTTTTTGTGCAGCGGCAATATCTTTTTGTGCGGTCTGGATATCAGCATGTGCGGTCTTGAGCGCTGCGGCGTTTGCTGCCATCTTGGTTTTGTCGCCACCATCCGGTGTGAGCGATGCGCTCACCGAGACAGCTGCCTGCGCTTGTGCGGATATATCAGCAACCTTTGTGCTTAAATCGGCAAGCGCCGTAGTAAGCGCCGCCACATCAGCACCCGAGGTCTGCGCGGTTGAGATGCGCTGCTGCAACTTGGTGCCAAGCGTCGTCAACATGTCTGCCACGGTCTTGCTGCGATCTGCCGCTGCGGCAATGCGCGCCTGCGGGAGCACGAGCGCGTAGATGCGGTACGAGTCGGTAATCGATTTGATGTCTGCTTTGAGCGTGGTCGCGTCGGTGTCTGCGGCGATCTTTGCGCGCAGCGCAGTAAGTGCCGAGATCTGATTTTGAATGTTGGTGGTCAAACTTTGCTTAAAAGCATCGGTTACTTTTTGCATCGCCTGCACGCGCGTGTTGAGGTCGTTGAGCGCGGCAACGCGGCGGTCGATCTCTTGCTCGGCTTTTGTTGCTGCTGCTTTTTGTTTTGTGGTCAGTCCCGAGGTGCCAGGCGCGGGAGCAGTGACAGATGTTGGCGCTGCCGTGGTGGTGACTGTCTCGGTTGCAGCGGCAGTGTTCGTCTGTGCAAATGCTGCAACTGGGGCAAGCAGCGCTGCCGCGAGTGTCACCGAGCTAATGGAGGAAACGAGTGTGTGTTTTGTCATACGTGTAGATTAATTATGCGGGTATAGGTTCGATTACTGCACAATCGGCTTATCCGACATGCTCGCGTCGACACTCTGCGAATCGGTCTGCAAGCCCTGTGCCTGCGTATCCACCGCAGCAGCATCTTGGTCGAGCGCCGCGTCGGAGGTGTCGGTTGGGGCGCTCATACCGTTGGTGTTTTGCACCGGAGTTGGCGCAGGTGTGGTTGTGGTCTGTGTTGGCGCCACCGGCTCAGGTGCTGCAGGCGCGCCACCAAACCAGCCGCTCCACCACGCCAACCAGGCGAGTGCAGCGATAATAATCAGCCCAATAATCCATTTAATTGCAGTAGCCATAAAGTGATGGTATACGATTAGCGCACATTGCTATGCGCCCAGTATACCATGTCGACCGCGCCGCCAACCCACGTTTCCCCACCGTCGCCCATGATGGGAAACGATGTCCCAAGGTAGCGCGGCACACGACCAGTCGCGATATCATAGAGCGCTTTGTTAGATGCAGGAATTTCGCGAAAGAAATTGTAGGTATACTGTCCATCTGGCGACGACGCGTCGACACCAACTGCCGCAAGCCCCAGCGCATGCGCGATATACAGCGCGCGCGGCAGATGGAAGCGTTGCGACACAACAATGAGCGACGTCACCCCAAACACCGCACGGGCGCGATACATACTGCTGTAGGTATCAAACCCCGCGTAGTCGAGAAAGATGTCTTGCTGTGGCACACCAGCAAACAGCAAGTACTTGCCGATGGGATACACCTCGTTGTAGGTTAGCGAACCATCATCGCCCGTGACCAAAATCTTTTCCACCTTGTGCGCATGGTACAGCGCCACCGCCACATCGGCACGCTCGCGCACGACAGGCGACAGCACACCCGCGGAACTTACCGACGCGCCAAGAATCATCGCGACCGGCGCCCCGGGCACTGCGTCTGTGGTGGAATAGATTGATGCGTACGTCGCCGCAATCATATACAGCGGCACGACTAATCCCGCCAAGATACACAATAGAGCGCCGAGCATGATGATGTGGAATGTTCGTTTCATAGAGATACAAACTACGCACACCTCTCGAACACGCCAAACCCAACGTGGCGCACTACTGCACCACGACCGAGGTGATAGTCACTGGCGAAAGCGGTCGGTTGCCAGAGTCGGTTGCCACCGCGTCGATTGCGGTCACCACATCCATGCCGGAGGTCACCTGCGCAAAGACGGTGTAGTTAGGGTCGAGATAGTGATTGTCAACCGCGTTGATAAAAAACTGGCTCCCCTGTGTGTTGGGCCCCGAGTTTGCCATCGCGACAGCGCCCGCGCCATTGCTGTTTGTTTTGCTAATCTCGTCGGCAAATTGGTAGCCCGGGCCGCCGGTCCCCCACTGCGCTTTTTTTGTATCATCCTTGGAAAGTGGGTCGCCACCTTGGATCATAAAGTTTTTGATTACGCGATGAAACTTCGTGCCATCAAAAAAGCCACTCTTGGCCAGTTTGATAAAGTTGGCCACTGTGTTGGGCGCCTGCTCGGGCAGAAATGTAATCGTGATGTCGCCCATGGTGGTGTGGAGTGTTGCGGTCATGTTCTTTTTTTGTTGAATAGTGTTTGTAGTGGTAGTGGTTGTTGTTGCCGCTGCTTGCACAGCAGTGCTGCTCGCGGTCGTGTTTGTAGATGTTGTACTATCAACAACCACTGGCGCGACACCACCCTCCCGTGCGGATAAAAACCAAAACCCAGCCCCAAGCACGACGATTACTGCTGCAAGTACTGCGACGATTTTCATTGATTCGTATTCCTATCCCTGATAATACTTGAGTATAGCAAATTGCGAGCAACTCGTGCAGGTTAGCGCGCCGCACCACCACACGCTGCCAAGAAGTTGCTCTGGAGCAAACCCACCTCGGCAGCAGGCAGGGCGTCGAAGGTCTCGCGTGCCAGTGCCGACTGGTCGCGAAACTCGATATCTTTGCGTGCTGCGTCGGGGTGCACCGACAGCGCTCGCTCGTTGACACCAAGCAGGTAGAGCCCTGCGAGCGTGCGGATGCGCGACAGTGCGACGTAGCCCTGCCCATACTCAAACGTCTGCGAGAGGTCCATCACCGCCGCGTCGAGCGACATGCCTTGGCTTTTGTGGATAGTGATCGCCCACGCCAGCCGCAGCGGCACCTGGGTCAACTTGGCAAGCACGCGACCATCCTCCTCCATGGGCCACTCTGCGGGCTCGACCACCAGCCGACTCCCGCTGCGCGTCTTGATGATGGGGTGGCTGTGCGCTGGGTCAAAACCAATCACCTCGCCAAGCGTGCCGTTGACGTATCCTGCGGTTGGATTATTTTTTGTACACATCACCGCTGCGCCGATTTTGAGCTCCAGCACCTCGGGCGAGAGACAGCCGCGCTTGAGCGCTTCGACCATGGCAGGTGAGCCACTGCTCTGCATCGTGTAGCGCTTTGCAGCACCCGGGGTCTTGGCCAACTCGGCGGTGTTGATCGTGTCGACATCGGCATTGTGCGGGAAGAGCCGCACGCAGGACGCGGGCACACTGGCCGTGTCGGCAATGGTGCGTTTTTTAATTGATGCGCGATGCGCTGACGCAACTTCGCCCGAGCGGATCGCCGACAAAAGCTCCAAAAACTCACCATCCTCTTGGCGATGTTGCTCTTCGAGGTAGCACACCAGCGGGTTGAGACGAGTCCATACGGCCGAGCGGTAGCAAAACGGAGCAACGGGCGCAGCGCCCTCGTCGAAGTCAAACCCCTGCTCGGCGGCAGCAGCTCGCGCCGAGTCGCGACGGACAATCGGCGGCAGTTGGAAGAAGTCCCCCACCAACACCACCTGCAGCCCCCCAAAGGGCTTGTGCGATCGGCGCACCGCACGACACACCGCATCGACCATCTCGAACGTCGTTGCCGAGAGCATTGACACCTCGTCGAGAATTAGCACCTTGGTGTGCATAATGCGCTTGGCGATGCGCTCGTTGGCGGTAATTTTGTCGAGGTCGTACTCGCTCAAGAAGTTTTTGATACCAATACCGCTCCACGAGTGGATGGTCATCCCGCGGATATGGGTGGCGGCAATACCGGTTGACGCGGTGATTGCGGGCTCGATGCCGCACTCGCGCAGATAGGCAACAAAACGGTTGACCGTGTAGGATTTGCCGCTGCCTGGCTCGCCCGTCAAGAAGACGTTCGCGCCGGTTTTGAGGATAGTGAGTGCTTCGTCTTGGGTCATAGGGTATGCTACCATTCTTCGGCGAGTGGCACGACCTCGGTCACCTCCATGTGTGGCGCGGGGATTACACACAGCACTTTGCCTGCGATTTTAAAATTATCTTTGAGCACGATTGGTTTAAACTTTGGGTCTTTGGACTGCGGCCAAAGGATGGTCAACCCGTCGCGACGCTCGAGCCGTTTGACCGTCACCATGTCGTTGACAATAACCGCGACGCGGTCGCCATCTTTGACATCGCTGGTAAAGCGCACCAAGACATAGTCGCCGGTGTTGATGCCCGCGTCGTTCATACTGTCGCCAATGGCACGCACCGCGACAATGTCGCCATCTTCCTCATCGACAATCTGTCGGTCGACCTCGATAAACTCATCGCACTCTTGCTGCGCAAAAACGCTTAAATCGTCACAACCAACATTGGCAACCACAGGGATCGAGACCGTCCCCCACGCACCGTCGACATTGCGCAGTTCGATATTGCGCGCCGCATTTTTGCGCCGCACGATGTAACCCTTGCGCTCGAGCACGTCGAGGTACTGCGCAACGGTACGCAAGGAACTCAACCCCAACTTGCCGCGCAACTCCTCTAGCGTAGGCGACTCATCTTGCTCCTCGATGTGTGTGCGCACTAACTCGAGCACCCGCTGCTGTTTAAAGGTGAGAAGATTTTGGATGTGCATACACACATGATACACCATTTATGTACGCACACTACACAAGATACACAAATCTGTGGATAACTATGCGGCCGGCTGCGCTGCGCTGTCGCGACGCAAGGTGTCGTCATGATGTTGTTGCATCTGTGCACGGTGCGCCTCTATGTCGCGCTGGCGTTGCTCCTCGTGCTGCCGCTGGCGCTCTTGCTGCTGTTGCCGCCTGCCGCCCACATCACACACCGCGCTGACATGCGGTGAAAAAAGTTCTTCGTAGTGCAGACGAGAGATGAGGAACACGTATATAATCTCGAGCAAGCCAAGTGTGTTGACGAGGAGTAATACCAAAAACCACCATGGCTGCCCGCGCCGCGCCGCATGCCACAGCGCAAGCCCTTTCCAAAAGAGCGACCACACCAAAAGAAAAAAAATGAACGGCGACAGGAGAATCATCAACTCGTTAGCAAACGAGTGTGCTCCACCCTGCCCTGCCTGCGCCCAACCATTGGTCGGTTGCTCTGTGTACGTGTTCATACCTTAGTAGTATACCGCACCACACCCCGAGCGCATATCGCCGGATGTTGAAAGAGGGTGTTGAACGATTGCGTTTGCACACACATTTGGTACACTAGTGGTGGCGTTTGGAGGGTTCGCCCTCTCACGGCTTTCAAGCTGTAGCCAAGCGCCAACAAAGAACCCGCCACTCGGCGGATTTTTTGTTTCTATCAATCTTCCTCTGGTTGACCCTCGTGGAGTATACGAGAAATGGTTGCCTCATTCATTCTCCAAAACGGCACAATACTCCAAAAGAACTTTTGTCCCTGCTCTATCTGTTTCACCACAATTCGCACTCGATTTCGTTTGATAACCGCAATAAATTCAAAATAAGATACTAATTTGAGCACAGTTTCTGTTCTACTATGCATGCGCACGCGCTCAAACTTTTTTGTCTCAAGAATGCCCTGCAGGGTGTGCGATGTTCTCAAGATTTCGGGAGCAAGATGGAGCAACTTAAATCGCATATACTGATCTTTCTCCACACGAGCTTTTTCTCGACGCTTAAATTTGAGATGTTCCAGCCCTGGCGCACCAAACGAAACTTTTTCTTTAAAATAGGGGCAGTAGACCTCGCCGATATGCTTATATAACTCCTCGCCCTTCTCTTTAACTTCGCGAAACTGTGTGCTCGTAAACTCAATAGCCATAGGTACTATGTTACATTAGCAACAGAAGAATCTCACAACCCCAAATCGGCGAGGGTTTGCATGCGCTCGAGGCGCTCGATGCCAAAGTCCTCGACCTCGTGCTCGTAGGGCAACACACATTCTTGAAAGCGTGTAAAACGCTCCTGCTCGCCCATGGCGATAATCTCCTCCGGCGAGTAGCGACGATGAAAGTCGCGATGCCCCAGCCGCTCGCAGAGCTCGTCCCAAAACACTTCGTCGTCGTAGTCGGCAATAATCTCGCCAACCGCAACCTCGTCGGCAATCGACAATGGCGACTGCGCGAGCAGGTGCTGCTCGAGCGCGTCGTACTCTGCCAAGCGCGGGTCGTCGGTGCTGCCAGCGCGCTGTGCATTGGCAACCCAATTACCCAAGCGCACCAAGCGCGCAAGGGTCGCACACTGCTCGGGAGTAAGCGCGAGCGATTTCTTTGCACTCTTTGCAACCCGCGGGACCTTTTTGACAGATTTCTTTTCTTTCTTTTCGATCATAGAGCGAGAATAGCCGCTCGGCAGTGTTTGTCAATCGGTATGCGAGATTGCACAACGCGGCACCACCAAACGTCACGAGACATTACTGCCCCACCGTGAGCGAGCGGCGAATGATATCAAACTGTCCCAGTAGCCCAACACGGTCGAACGCGTGCACCATGCCTTTGGGATAATTACCAATCTGCATCGAATGCACAAAGTAGTGCACACCAATGCACGGGTTGCTGCCGGGGATCGCATAGACGGTCTCCTCGTAGATATTCCCCGCGCCCGCATCGGACGACGTTGCGAACGAGTACGTGGTGCCCCCTTCGGTCACACTTGTGCTATGTAAATCGGATCGGTCGGGAAAGAAGGCGGTCGCGTCGCACTGCGGCGTGTTTTGCAACATCTGCACACTCACACCCGAGTCGGGAGCCAAGTTGGTACCCGTCGCCATCGACGAAGGGATGGCTAGTGTGACACCCATATCTTGCTCGCCCGCTGCGTAGACATTGTGCCCAATAATCTCGGCAGCTGCGTAGCCCGCAGGATAGCGGATAGAGAAACCGCCCATGGGGTCGCTATACACTTGGGGGAGTCGACCGGTTGGATCCCCTGCAACCGTGATGCACCCGGCGTAGGTTTGTGTCGTGCTGGCTGCGGTCGCGCCCTCCTCGATAAACGCGCCGTTGCCTTTACTCCAAAAGACAAACGTCTCGTTGGTGTTCGCATAGCGGATGCCTGAGCCGCTGATAGTTTGTGGTAGCGAGATAGCGCGACCATCGCTAAGCGACAGCGCGACCGAACCGGTTGGGACTGGTTCGCCGTTTGGTCCGACTGTTGGCGCCACCCCCGCCTTTTCGATATATGTTGCCGTGAGCGACTTATTGTCTGCACACATATACGAAACGGTCGTGCGCGTCTCGGGCGCACTGTTCCCCATATACCACCACACACCACCACCAATAATCGCAAGCACAATTACAACGACCACTACGATAAATAGTTTTCTCATACACACATGATAACACTATAATCTATGCAGGAGCTGAAGTTACTCCCACTGTATACCCTTTGACTCAAGAAATATCCGCGAGCAGAGCGAGCCCTTTCCCGCCGCTTCTTTAAAAATACTATAATCACTAACCCAGCGTTGGTCGACATATTTTGTCCCGGTCGTTGTTGCGTCGAAAACAGATGGTTCTCGCCCCACCAACTCCGCCTTGATATCCATCAGGATTAGCTCGTACTTTTCTCTTTCAGCTCGTTTAACACCAACAAACGAAATGGGCTCTATCGTTGTAGAAAGTTTTTCGACACCAATCCGACGCAGCGCATCCTCGGGCAGTTCATCCTCAGCGACATTAACCGCAGGCAACCCCCAGACATTTGGCAAACTTTCATCATCGGCAGGACGTCTGACCACCAAGACCTCAGAACTGTTTTTTGGATTAATCAGAACTGCCGCGATTGCAAATTTAGTTTGCTTCATATCCTCTATAGTAGATTACCGCAGATATTGATGCAACAAGAATCTGTCGTGATACACAATATCAAACATGTGTGCGTTTTGAGAGTCCAGCGAGAAAATCGGCTGCTCCTGTAAAACGGCGATTTGGCTGCATCTGCGCGGCACGCAACACATCACGCACAAAGGGAGGGCGGTAGACACCCTCGGTATCCTTGCCAACTATACTCACTGCGAAAGACCGCAACATGCGGACCTCTTGTTTGAGCGATGTAAGAGAAGTAACACTCATGCTCGTAGTATAGCAAATCAACTTTTGCTGTCTACAAAACTTGCTTACCGCGCGACGACGGCGAGGCAGCGGAGACATTTTTCTTGCCCCGCGCGGGTTTTAAGGTAGCGGTTGCCACATGCGCACAGCAAAATCGCCGTCTTGTGCGGCTTCTCGATCCAGTGACCATCCTGCTGGAAGGTCTTGCTTGGACCTTGCTGCATGTTGTGACCCGGGCGCGTTGCCGGTTTTACAACAATTGCTGGTTCGATGATTTTCTTTTTCGTAGTCATAGTTTTTTGCTGCGAGATACGAGTGGCCGTGGAGCAAATTACGCCTCAACAAACGTGAGGGCTTTGCCCTTTTTGCCTGCGCGGCCAGTGCGGCCGATACGGTGGATGTAGTCCTCATGCGTCGAGGGTAGCTCGTAGTTGATCACATGCGAGACGCCGCTGATGTCGAGCCCGCGCGCGGCAACATCGGTCGCGACGAGAATCTGGACATGGTCGCGCTTAAAGAGGTCGAGTGCTTTTTGGCGCTTGCTCTGCGTCTTGTTGCCATGGATCGACTCAGAGCGGAAGCCGCGGTCGCAGAGTGTCTTGGACAACTTCTCGACCCCATGCTTGGTGCGACCAAAGATCAGCACCTTGTTGAACTCGGGTTGGACAAGCAGGTCGTGCAGGATGTCGAGCTTGTTTGCGCCGCGCGGCACGCGGACAATGTCCTGCTCGATGGTCGCCGACGTGTCGCGTGTCTTGACCGAGATGCGTGTCGGGTTGATCAGGAACTCGCCGATGAGGCGCTCGATCTCGGGCGAGAGTGTCGCCGAGAAAAAGAGTGTGTGGCGCGGTGCTGGCAAGAGCCCGAGGATGGTGCGCATGTCGGCGATAAAGCCCATGTCGAGCATGCGGTCTGCCTCGTCGAGGACAGCGGTGGTAAAGGTCGAGAGGTTGAGTGCGCGGCGCTCGAGCAAATCCTTGAGACGCCCGGGCGTACCGATGACAAACTGTGGGTTGCGGCGCAGCTCGCCCATCTGTGGGCCGATTGCTGCACCGCCGACACAGGTCGCCGCGTAGATACCAAGCCCCGGCGTAAACTCACGCAACTCCTCGCGGATCTGCTGCGCCAACTCGCGAGTCGGCACCATAATGAGCACGCGCTCGCGACTACCCGAGAGCACTTTGTTGATAAGCGGGATCAAAAACGCGGCGGTTTTGCCGGTGCCGGTGTTGGCGATACCAACCACATCCTCGCCACGCAGCACATGCGGGATCGAGCGGTCCTGAATTGGTGTTGGGTCGAGGTAGCCCTTCTTTTGGATATTTGTTTTGAGACGAGTGTCGATTGCAAAGTCGGCAAAGTGATGCTCGGGCGTAAAGACAACGACCTCCTCGGCAACGACGGTCTTGTTGATAAAACGGGAGATATCGAGCGCGGGCGCGGGGCGGCTAAAACGCCCACCCGAGCGGCCACCGCGACTGCCGCCGTAGCTACTACCATGGCTGCTGGAACGATTAAAAGACGGGCGGCCACCTTGTGGGCGCGCGCCAAACGGACGACGCGCTGCGCCATGGCCCGTACTGCGGGAACTGGTGAAATCTGACATATACACAGATAATAATATACTTGACATTCTTTGTCAACACGTCCCCGCTGGTGCTACTATAGTATGCATATGGTCATTGCAGAGGTTCGTGCCTATATCGAACACACCAGCGCCACCGGGTACAGCGCGGATGAGATCCGCGAAGCGCTCTTGGTTGCTGGATGGAACCCGCAAGATATCGCGGACACCTTTGCTGCGCTTGGCACATCAACCCCAACGGTCCCCGCACCACCACCGCCACCACCCGCCGTGGCCAACAAAAACGAGATCGCGCGGATCCAAGCCGAGCTCGCCCACGAACAAAAACGAAAAAAGTTTGGCGTCGCCGTGTCACCTGCCGCAGGCAAGCGTGCACGGAGCATGACCCAGTGGCTCATCGACAAAAGTATCGTCCAAAACGAGCAGCAGGCAAACGCGCTCCTCATCGGCATAATGATTATGTGTCTTGGACTCTCGGCGTGGTTTATCTTTAAATAATAGCTAGCCCGTCAGCAGCGTCGCAAGCAGTGCCAGACCTGAGCACGCCATCACCACAAAGGTGAGCCATACAAAGGTGCGCGACAGCGGGCCACCACGCTCGGCACCTAATATTTTTTTGCTGCCGTTGATTTTCGCAATCACAAACAAGAGCGGCACTGCGGCGATACCGTTAAACACTGCTGTCCACACCAGCGCATGGATGGGGTCGATACCCGAGAAGTTGAGCAAGAGGCCAACCACGGTCGAGACAATGATGACGCCATAAAAACCAGGCGCTTGGCGAAATGTCTTGGACAACCCTTCGCGCCAGCCGAGCGCCTCGGACAATGCATACGCCGCCGAGCCCGCAAGAACCGGTATCCCCAAAAATCCCAAGCCAATAATCCCGACCGCAAAGAGCATCTTTGCCAACACTCCCGCGTAAGGGAACGATTGCACCAGTGGCTCAAACGCTTTTGCTGCGTCGGCTGCGGTCGCGATGTTGGTGACCCCGTGACTAAAGAGCACCGTCGCGGTTGCGATGATGATAAACCACTGCGCTGCCTCGGCGACAATCATCCCGACCACCGTGTCGATACGCAAGTTGGGGATAAACGACTCGGGCAGCGGCGGCTCTTGCTCCTCGCCCACGGCAACGATCCCCCGCTCGAGCTCCTCCTCGACCTCCTCGGACGCCTGCCAAAAAAACATGTAGGGCGAGATTGATGTACCAAAGACGCCGGTCACGATGAATAGATATTGAAACGAAAACTCGATATGCGGGATGAGTGTCGCGCGGATAATCTCGCCCCACGGCTCGGCAACCACGAGCGCCGTCACTGGGTAGGCCAACAGCGCCAAGCTGAGCCATTTGAGCCCTTTGGCATACTGCTTGTAGGTGACAAACACCTCAAGCAACACAATAATCGCCGCGATCGCGATCGCAAGCAGCGTAAAAGGAATATCGACCAACAGCCGCACCGCCGCCGCGACCGCGCCAATGTCGGCACCAATGTTGATCGTATTGGCGACTACCACCAACCCAACCACGCCATAGAGAATGCTGCGCGAGTAGCGCTCTTTGACCACGCCGGCAAGCCCGCGGCCCGTGGCAGCACCAATGCGCGCGCACGCCTCCTGCACGGCAATCATGAGCGGCAACTGGTAGAGCGCTGTCCACAGTTGGCCATAGCCAAACTGCGCACCGGTCTGCGAGTAGGTCGCGATACCCGACGGGTCGTCATCGGCCGCGCCGGTAATAATCCCCGGCCCAAGCGCGCGAAAGAAATTGCTCAGACGATTTTTCACTGTTCTTGATACTTCGGCACCGGCCCCACGGTCACGCTTGCTGATTTACTGACGCCGTCGAGGCCGACACACGTTGCAGTATATGTTGTCTTTCCATTAACACTTCCTGCCGAGACGGTATAATTTGTACTCCCTGTTGTATAGGTTAATCCGCTACCCGACGAACTCTGGAGCACTCCACCACCTGCAGAGCTGGTGAGCGTGCAGGAATCGACATTACCATTACCCGGTTTTGTTTTTACATACGTACCACTCCAATTAACAACACTGCCACCACCCGCGGGCACCTGTGCTGGCGTCGCGGTAATTGTAATCGAGGCCGAGCAACCTGTGATTGGCGGGACACTAACCGGAACCCCGCCACTGAGACACTGCCCCGCACAGTTGTAGTTACCACTACTGTACTGTCCACAAATATTTGCTGCACTCTGGCATCCACCTGACCCTGCGCAATTGACCTGCACCTGACAACTATTTTGCGGTGACGAGACACCGTTGGATGTCGCAACCACTCTTGCGGTATACAACGTTGGGCTCGAGGGAGTATAAGTATGTGTATTGGTGTTCGTTGTGCCACTACCACTACCACTACCCGTCATGCCGTCATCGCTCCCCGCCCAGTTGTAACTAAAGGTACCAGTACCTCCACCCGCAGTCGCTGTCCAAGTAACAGGCGTACCTGCGGTGACGGTAGTTGGTAATGTCGAGCAACTGACAGTCGGTTGCCCGCAGAAGAATGGTATCGAGTTGGAGACCGGCGACCACGCATTGCCTGCGGTGTTGTAGGCATACACCGTCGCAGTGTAGCCGTTTACTAAGGGGAAGTTGGGTGTACCTGTTGTAATGGTTACCGTTGGAGCGTTAATTATCTTGATACAATAGGTTGTATCACTACCCCAAGGCCCCCATCCTGTGGGACAACCCCCAGCACTTGGCATATGGATGGTCGCCTGATATTGGTTCGCTCCGGACACCGCACCCCAGGTGAGCGTTGCTGCACCACTCGAGTTGCACGTCGCGGATGACAAAACAGGAGCGACCGGGGATACGCCAAGAGTGCACGAGTTGGTTGCCGTGTTGCCTAAACTGTCGGTCGCGGTGACGGTAGAGGAAAAGATGCCAGGCGTTGCATACGACAACGTTTTTGGATTACCTGCACCACTAACCGAGCCAGACCAGGTGTAGGAAATTGGTGGCACCCCGCCAGACGGCGTTGCTGTCCATGTCCCGGTTTGGCCTGCAGTGACTTGTGGCGCCGCACAGGTGACCGACAGCGCGCCGTTTACTCCCAAACTGCACGTGGCGTTTGCCGACGTTGCGCCAGCCGAGGTCACGTTCACCGTCGCGGTCTTGGCGCCAGTAGTAAGTGGCGTGTAACTCACCAACCGACTCGCCGCAGTAAAGAGCCCTGTCCAATTGTAGGCATACACTCCATTCCCACCCGAGGCGACTGCGGTCCATACCGCTGGACTGTTTATCACCGTCGTTGCTGGGGTCGAGTAGCAGGAGACGGTTGGAGACACATAGGCCGTACACGCTGCGAGCGGCAATGTTGTATGTACAATACGGAAGTATGGTGCAGTGGTTGAGAAGGACAACATATCACCTGGCGATCCGCCGCTGGTAAAGTACGGCGTACTACCCACCTTGAGCACCAATGTCCCGTTTGGCTGGAAGGTAGCGCTACACGCGTGCAGGGTCGCACATCCAGCGTTTGCGGTGCCCAACCCACCATATGCCCCACCAGAAGGGTTGAGGAGCACGAGATTTCCATCACCCTGAAGCCGGATTCTCACCTGTGGGGTAGAAAGGTTGGTAGGATCCACACTCGCTGTGTCTCCCGACAACAAGGTCAGCCCACCCGACGGGGCATAGCTCACCGGCGTTGCCGTACCTGTAGATGATTGCCAATCTATCGTACCGCTCCCTGCACAGCCCCATGTCCACGGGCCCGTACCCCCAACCATCGAGGGTATTTTACCAGACACGCACAAGTTTGTGGTCGGTTGCGACGCAACAATGGTACCCGACGCCGTACCACACATCGCATTTGGACTAACCGTGACCGTGGTCGTCGCGAGCGACTGCATGGTGTTGTGGTTGTGGATGATGTATTTGAAATTTCCGGTGATTGTTGAGGTCGCGATCAGGTTGGTTATACTCCCCGGCGCGCCGGTCCACCACACCGACTCGGTCCCTCCGGGCGGGACAAAAGTGACATCAACTAACCCGTTTGCCGTGTTGACCGACGTCCACGAGAGCAGAATGGGGCATGCACCAGGAACACCGTTATTACCCAGTGTACAACCTGTACCAGTAATCGTCCCTGAGGTCGGTGCCGGTACACACGTAAAAGTTGTTTGGTTTGTTGCGATTTCGTTTAGAGTTGAGACCGAATTCGCATTCGCGACCTCTACCCACGCCGTGTATGACGTGTTTGGGGTCACACCGAACACAAACGAAGTGCCCGGCGTATTGTTTTGGAAGCAGAGTGGCGGCACATGCGTCAAGAATGTCCATCCCGCATTACTGGTGCAGCTGGGCGACGTAATAACCGTACTTTCTATACGTGGATAATATCCTGTAGCACCCGCGACCGTCGGCCACGAGAGTGTCACTTGGGTGGCATCCGCCGAACAGGTAGCGACCAGTCGTGGCGGAACCAATCCACACACCACTGGCGAGCCAAAAATCGAGTCAGGACTATTGCCGTAGGCGTTTGCCGCATAGACACCCCACAAATAGGTAGCGCCAGGGATTGAAGCAAAACTCGGTGCAGCAACGGATGTGTTGCCACTTAATATCGCAGTGCATCCATTAGGACCGTTTTGTGTCCAGCCACTTGGGCACGTAAAGTTAGTATACGGAGACGCAATCCAAGCCAAGTATGCAGTAGCGCCCGAGGTGATACCCCACGAGAGGTTTGAAATCGATTGACCATTTGCCGCACACGAACCCGAGAGACCTGTCGGCGCGGGCGGCGGCACATTGGTGGAGGCGGGGCAAGAGAAAGTTCCACCACCATTATAATTTACGCTACTACTCCACCCTATCGCATTTCCTGCAGACAAACCCCACGAGTAATTTGTAGCTGCAGATATGTTGGGAGTGATCGAGGTGCTACCGGTGGTAGGGCTCTGACACCACGGCCCACTGACGGTCCAGGTTGATGGACAGACACCCCCTATCGGCGATATAAAAACAGAGTACGCGGTCGCACCTGCAGATGGCTGCCAGGACAAGGTCGCGGACGTGCCACTGGTGCCACATGAGACGCCAAGACCTGTCGGCGAGGGCGGCGGCCCAGGGCACACAATCGCAGCCCCAACCGTGGCAGCGCTTGTGCCTGCCAAATCTGCCGCTGACACACTCCAATAGTAGGTCTGCCCCGGCGTCGAGGCGATACTTGGGGTCGCAGTACTATTGAGCGTCATGGTGCACCCACTCGGGCCACTTTGTGCCCAACCAGCACCAAAGGTCGAGCAGGTGATCGGGCTCGGAGAAGTAACCAAGACATTGTACTGCGCCGCGTTGGCGACTGCTCCCCACGACAGCGAGGTAATCGACGAGCCGTTTGCTGCACACGACCCACCCGAGAGACCCGTTGGCGCTGCGGGCGCTGCGGGAGTGCAACTAATCGTGGTGGGTGTCGGAAAAGCCGCATCACTACACGTACCACTTGAGTCACAAGAATGTACCCACCAGGAATACGTACCGTACAAACCGGTAACAACCATGGGAGAGGTAATTCCACTCCAGCACCAATTTCCCAATACAAGGTCAGTACCACACAATCCTGTCCATCCGTAACTGGTGTCATTTACACGCAGGAGCGAGTAAGAGGAGTTTGGATCAGGAGTCCAATTAAACGTCGCGATATGTGTTGTTGGGTCACAACTCGCACTCAATGCGGTTGGCGGCTGTACACCACTACTCCCACACGCGGCAACCCCTTGCCCCAAGCCGATGTGTGTGGGCGCCAGCGCGACCGCGTGACGCTCCGTGTGTGTTGGCGCAAACAGCACATATGCCGTGCCCGCAAGAGCGAACACGAGTGCAACAGCGCCGAAGTAGTAGAGTCGTTTCATTACAAATTAAAATACGGGGCCTTTTTGTGCGGTTGCCAGGTTGGCGTCGATTGCCTGCCGAAACGCGGCGATACTCTCGGCGGCACTCGCTGGGTCGTTGCCGGGGTAGGCGTAGTGCCACCGCCGCGGTGTCATCTGGTCGGCAACTTTTTTTGCCTCTGCAAATGATGTTGCCGCCTGGGTATAGTGTAACTCATTTAATTGCGCGAGACCGATACTATTCCACAGCCAGGGGTTGCTTGCCGCGTTGGGCACCTTTTTGAATGCTTGTGCAACAACCTGCTCGGCACGCGTGTACTGCATCTCCTCGGCCAAGACAAACGAGAGGTCGTTGTACCCTGCCCACTCGGTTGGCGCCCACGCGACAAACTGCGTAAAGTCGGCCTCGGCTGCTGGCAAGTCGTGCCGCGCATCGTCGATGAGTCCGCGCACATAGAGCGAGCGCAGGTTGGTAGGGTTGGCAACCAACTCGGCATTAATCTCTTGCAGTGCCTCGTCGAGATGCCCCTCGACAAAGTTGATGCGCGCAATTTGGTAGTGCCCCCACAGCACGCCGGGCGTCAGGTGCAGTGCCAATTGGTAGCAGTGCGCTGCGCGGTCGAGGTCGTAGTCGCCACCACCAAAGTAGTAGGCACCCTCGCGCAGCGCGAGCGCACTGTCGGAGCGGTTGAGATAGTACGCGAGCGTGTAGTGGCCACTACTCCACAACCGGTTGACCGCGTTTTTGTACAAGGATGTCGAGGGTAGCCATACACACAACGCGCCGAGCAATATAAAAACCCCAATAACTAGAGCAAGAAAAAACGCCCATCTTTTCCTCAAGAAAAGGACTAGTGTCTTTGGTATCTGCCTCCTTGCCACATTTTGTATTATGACAGCTATTTACTCAAATATTCAGACATACAGCGGAGTACCTGTGGATAACCCTTGACATAATGATTTTTATAGATTATATTCTCGACAGTCATAGACGCCTACGCAGATGTGTCCACAGGGGACAAATCGCGAGGCATCAGTCGAAGGAGGCCTAGAATGCAAAAAAAATACGCGGGGCTGGTGCTCCTGATTGTTTTTTTCGTCGCCACCCTTGCCGCTGCGCCCGCATGGGCGCAGCGGCTCGATCGGATGCCGGTGATTGCGCCCGGCACCGTGTATAACTGGCAAACAGAGTCAGGCCCAATGACGGACACCGTCGTGGGGCCACACGAAATACGGCGGGTGTGGGGAAAGAATCAAAAAATACTTGATATCTCCCTCACTAGCGACGGGAACGTCGTCAAATTTGTCTGGGGGTGGACGGTTACAGACGAATACGCACCATTTTACCCGTTCTTCAATTTCACAGTCCCCATGTCTGTGGGGCGCACCTGGGAGGACGGATTCACGTCAAAGAAGACGGGGCAGGCGTATACGGCAAGACATTTGGTGGAGACATACGAAAGTGTACGCCTCGCAGACAACAAGACCGTCGTCGATGCATTCAAACTCACGTCGGCACTCACCCGCACGAGCGACGGCGCGAAGTTTACTGAAACAGTGTGGCTTTCGCCCCAGCTCGGGCTGATAAAATATCTGTCGGCCGACTTCAAAATCGACCGAACCGTGGTCAACGTAGCCGTGCCCAGCGGTGCGCGGGTCGCTGCTCGCTAACCCGCATCGCAATGGAGAACCCTCACAGAAGCCGCCCTTGGAAAAGGCGGCTTTCTCTTTTGTTAAAACGGGAACATTTTTTATTTTAAATCCTGCGCAGTCCAACCATGTGCAAGCAGGAAGTTAGCAAACACGGGGGATTTGTGAGCCAAGATTACGACCGACTTCCAATCGGACGAATTTCTCATATTGTATTTAGGATTATTAAGATACGTCAAAGTATTTACGCGGCCCGCGAGCGATTGCGCATCCATTGCCACAAATCGAGCAACAGTGCTGGTGAGATCTGATTGATTGGACGCGTTGTCCAACGCGAGCGAGATTGCATAAAAATAGAGCACATCGGCAAGGAGTGGGTTTTTATTTTTTTCGGTAAATGTATCTTGTGACAATGCGATTATTGCCCCACGCGCCGCATCTTGGGCTGCAATCAAATCGCTTTCTTTGCCGTCGATAGAATACAGGCGCAGTGCTGCTTGCGCTTTGGTGCCGTTACCAAAAGCAACTTGTGTCGCATACCCATACCCACTGGCGATGTTTGACTGGTACACAGCATCCCCCGCAGCAAGATGCGCCTGAGCTTGCGCAACCATAGTGTCTCTATCTTTTACATATGCTGCACCCTGTGCTTGTAGCTCCACTGCTCGCCCCGCGTACCAGGCAGCAACCCAATACTCGGCCAAGTAGTTTTGATAGATGTCATTTGAGCGATCGAACACCTTACGAACCGCAAGAAAGTCAGCAAACCCGCGCTTTGCCTGTGCTGTCTTGAGGATGCTAGACCATGGTGCGTTTGTTGATTCCACCTGCGCATCGGTATAGACAGACGTGAGCGTACTCGATGCAAAATATGTTTCGATTTGACTGTATACAGTCGCAGAATTTAACCATTGCGCAATATTTACCAACGCTGACGCGCGCGTGGGCAGTTGATAGGTGTCCGTATTCGCCACATCCTCAAGGATACTCAACCCATCGGTAACCTTTGCAGGGTCGTTCACCTCGGCGATACCGAGAAACAGTTGTGCTTTTGCTTTATCCTGTGGCGTACGCGCGAGCGCGAGCGCTTGGGCAAAATAGTGTTCTGCATCTGCAACAGAGCCATTTCTACGCGCAGCATCTCCTTGCGTAAATGCGGAGCGATATGCGACGTTGTCTTGACTCTGTCTCTGAGATTGTAAAAAGGTGTACCCCAAAAAAGCCAAAAGAACTAGCACGAATATTGCGAGTACAGCGCTGACAAAAAAGAGAGTTTTTTTCTGTACTTGCATACAACAATTACAAGGCACCACCACTGCACCCCTCTGCGCCGCACCCACCACCACTCTCTCCACCCGCACCTCCACTCCCACCACCACCTTCTGCTGCTGCACCTTCTGGAGCGCCGTTGACCAAAGTCGTATCTGCATGTGCAACAGCTATAAAGCCACTCTGTTGTGATGGTTTGCCACTCACCATATTGAGAATAAAGACGGCACTTCCACCAAGCACAACGAACAAAATCTCTTGCAAGCGTCTCATACTACCCATGGTATCACTATTCTAAAAACAGCGTCAGCGGTTATCCCCAAACACTAAGGGAGCGGGTGCGGCAGTGGGTTGATGTATGTTCGATCCAGCCCACAGGGCGGATACAGTAAGCGTGGGTGCGCAAGCGGCGCGCACGTTTCGATGGTATACAGAGGAATCAGGCCGGGCGTAATCACTCGCACAGAGTGATACCCAACTTCTGTCAAGACCGGATGTGTTGCCTCTACTACAAAAACCTTAGATACATTCCCAACCACATCAACACAGGATACCAACCAAGCAAGTTCGTCTTGTTCGGACTCAAATGTTCTTCCTTTTTGCATAAATACACCTAACGACTCTTCTTCTCCTTGGAGAAAAAAATCTATCTGAGGAGCTGTACTCTGATGTGCCCACAACAACGTGCGTTCCTTTGCAGATAGTGTCGCATCACGAAAAGGGACATAGGACTCCGGCAATACAAATGTGTCATCCTGACGCAACACCCATTGATATATCGAGCATGCTTCTTCGATACTTCGACGCAGCGCGCTTGCCGGATCAGCGTCACTGGATGCGCCGACTACGACGTAGGGTAGATACTCCTTTCTTCCTACCAGACAGCACATCACGGAGGGGACAGCAATTTCAGTGGTTATGTCTAGAAAGACCACCTCAAACCCGAACCGCTCGAGCTGATTCCTAAGCCCAAGAATAACCTCATCGATACACGGGTCGATCTGTATACGAGGCGGCGCACCTCCTCGTAACCAATACAATAAAAAACCATCACGCTGAATATCTTCATACAATCCAGAAAGAACGGCGCCCTCTCTCGTAAAATAACCCCCTGCACCGTGTGTATTTTGTTCACGCAATTTTGGCTCAAAAAACGTATCCTGTGCACGAGCATAATTCCAATACACCAACTGCGCGGGGATATATAGACACTCGCCCGTTGTCAAATCTTTTCCCTGCACCCACTGAAATAGTGTTTCATCGGAATATGCGAGCGCAGGTGAGTGTTGTTTTTGCTCCGCAGAAAAAAAGGAGACATCATGTGGATCTAGAAACGTCGTACCTGCTTTCAAAAAATCAGAACGGGATGCTCGCACTAAATCTTTTGTATAATATTGCGCGAGCGGCACACGCTCCAAACACTCGCCGATTGCTTTTGAAATTGCTGTGTCGTAATCAAATGATACACCACGAGAAAACCGTGTATATGGTGGACGATCGCCATCTGTATGCACTGAAGAGAAGACGCTGTCCAAATCAAAATAATACAATGCGGGCTCGAGCTCTTTTGGTGGAAACAATTGCAATTGCCCAACAACCCCTCTACTACGCAAATATCGCAACAACGACTCCCACGCCGCATGAAACTGCGCTGGAATCACCACATCCACTCCAGCCATATACGCACTGTACCCTATCAAGCTATCAGCAACAGTGTGCAGCGAAGCGGCGCGCGTGTCAGGGTTAGTATATCGGATTGCAGCAACATTTTTCTGCAACTCTGCAAAAAACTCCCGAGTGGAACGGAATAGCCGTTGCGCCTCGTGGTGCGCGTTGATACGAATCTGCTGTTCGTTATAGGTGTGAAAATCTTTCATACTGGTTTCGATTACTGCAACAACCGCGTAATTCCAAGCAAGAGATGCGCGTTGGTATCAATCCATGCCGCCGGCCGAAAGTAGTCATGCCGAAACCCGCCTCGCAAACCATCACGCAACTCGGTGGGCACAAAAAACAGCGAATCATCCGTATACTGCATCGTCGAAAGCCATTGCATTGCCTTGGCAATCTCCTGTTCAAACCGTATCGGCCAACAGGAAAGCACTTCAACAATTTTTGCAGTGCCACGGGTGTATGCCGTCTCGAATGTATCATGCGTGTAGTTTGGAAACGATCCATCTGCGCACTGCAACTGCGCACACCACGACGCCACCTCCTCAGCACTACGCGTCTCTCCTGCACGCAATAACGCGTGCGCGCATTCAATCCACAGTGCCAATGATGTCTGACTGTTCTTTTTGTGAAGCATTGCGCGTACCTGCTCTTGCACTTGGCAGCACAACTGCGCGCCAATACTGCGACGCATGTCGTGCTGCGTCGGCAAGAGCGCGCACAACGAGAGTGCTTGCGCATGCACAATTGGATCAAACAGCATGTCGCTGATAGCCACCGCCACCCGCGCCGCATGTTTTACCACATCGACGTCTTTGGCTAATGCGTATGCTGCATGCCCCAAATAGAGAGATACCAGCACAGACACATCCTCCTGCCCCACGCCCTGCTGCGATTGTACCAACGACACAAGATAGCGATACGATTTTTCTGCTGACGCAATGATGTGCGGCGCAGCAACTACCCTCCCGTACTCTACCAACGCTTGCACCGTAAGCGCCAAGCGGACAAGGTCAACACCCCCCTCCATACCAGTGAATGGATCTCGATAGAGCGGCATACTACCATCAACGCGCTGCATTCCTAACAACCAAGCTGCGGCGCTCTCGCCCAACAACAGTAACTCTGCACGGTCTAGTTTTGCTGTACGAAATTGTGGCGACAGCGCGGGAATCGGGCCACGAAGTCGTATCACCCGAGACCAATCTGCTGACTCAATGATGTCGCATATGGGAAACGTAGTGATATGTGCATCCTTTTCCTCATCCTGAGCAATACCCGTCTTCTGTGATGCTAGTAGTTGGAAGAAACCTTTCTGCGTTGGAAGAGACAATCTATTACCTATCTCTGGAAATAACCAGCCAATACGATTTTTGTGCTGCATTTGATAGCCGTATATTGGATTTATTGCATCAGTATCATTGCCACGGACATAGGTAAACCGCGGACCGACCAAAACGGTAATTTCAATCCGTGTCTCTAATAACTCATGTGGCGCAAGAGGCACAAAACGAGCATCAACTGCTGCATTACGCGCCGCAACAACAACTCCCGTAATCAACGCTCTATTCTCGACCACTTGGGAACCACGCAACGCTCCGTTACACCACAACGCAACACCAACAGTACACTGTACAAACAAACGCGATGGAGACATGTCAACAGATGGCGCTGGCTCATTACGTAAAAAAGCCGCGAGCGATTGCCGTGCGGCTTGCATGAGCAAACGCTGTTCCTGATCTGAAAAACCAAGACGCAGCGGAGCGTATGCTCCCACACGATGTGCATATTCAAACAATTCAAACCGCGGCGAAACAAAAATCTGCACCCAGGAATCATCGAGCATGCCCCGCGCTGGCTCCCTGAGATAAAATGCTGCACGCTCCGCCCCTGTTGTTATTCGCTTCGGTACATCACCAGGAAAAATCGGGAATGCGTATTGATATAAATATTCTGTACCTTTGTACACAACTTGTATTATTTCATCGCGCTGCACCACCCCTCGCAGCCACGCAAACACTTCTGCAAAGATATGCTCTGGAGAATCGAGAGTGTCTACCTTGTTTCGTCCTAAAAAGGGTACCACCATTGCGGCATTAGTGTACCAGCGCACCTTTGCTTATTCAAACCAATAGAAAAGAGGGTCTGTACGTAGTCGTATACAAACCCTCCATCCCCTGTTTCTTGTTACCCCTCCAACCGGCACGGTACCTAGACCATCAGATACCCCCCGGCGTTAACTTGAAGAGTAACGGACACCCCCAAGACAGAAAAATCGACGCAGCGGGGCCCGGCCGCGGGCGGCGCCAGTGGTACAAAGACCACAAACATCATCAAAAGCAAGATGACTGCCGCAACCGCGCCCAAAAGACGCCGAAACATAGTTCCTCCTTTGCCCGCACCTTGCGAGCGACTGAGCAGGGAACATCCCTGCTCCTGTATCGTTAATAACAAATTACGTACAAAAGTCAAGCGGTGTTGTCCACTCTATTGCACCCACCCCATGTGCCGTGCTCTACTGTAGGGATGGATGCGGAGCAGAAACAGGAGGAGCAGCGGCTGCGCCGCTATTTTTTGTGGAGCGTGTGGATCAAAGGCGCCATCTCGGCCGCCGAGATACTCGCTGGGCTGTTTGTGCTTGTCGTGCCGCCCGCGAGCATCACCGCACTGATTATCAAACTCGCGCAAAACGAGCTCTCGGAGGACCCGGGCAGCATCGTCGCCTCGCACGTGTTGCCGCTGGCGCAGAGCGCTTCGCTCGCGAGCGCCGGGTTTATCGCCTTTTACTTGGCAAGCCGCGGGCTCATCAAACTCGTGCTCGTGTTGGCGCTCCTCAAGGATAAAATTTGGGCATACCCCGCGTCCTTGGCGGTGATGGGGTTGTTTATTGTCTACCAAACCATCGACATCATACTCACCCACTCGCCGATTATGATTATGGTCACCTTGTTTGACCTCGTCGTCGTCTATTTTATTTGGCGCGAGTTTGTTGTTGTCCGCGAGCACCTGCGCGAAAAGCGACGCCGAGCACTCGCCCTCTAGCAACCCACCCGCGCTCTACGCACCCACCACATTTTGTGGCGTGCCTGCGACAAACTGCGTTATGTTGTCGGCGGTCGTGTCGAGAATGCGCTGCTTTGCCTCCTGCGTGTCAAACGCGATATGCGGCGTGACAATGACCGACGGATGGCTCGCGAGGTAGTGGTTGGCGAGGACAATTTTCATCTCCTCCTCTTTGGGATGGCCCGAGACCAGTGCAAACTCGTCCTGCATGTCGCCCTCCTCCTCGAGTACGTCGAGCCCTGCGCCGCCAAGTGTCCCCAACTTGAGCGCCGCGACCAAGGCCTCGGTGTCGACGACCGCGCCGCGGCTGGTGTTGATGAGATACGCACCGCGCTTCATTTTTGCAAAGGCCTCGGCGTTGATCAGGTGATGCGTGCTGGGTAGATACGGCACATGGAGCGATATGATGTCGGCGCGCGCGAGTACGTCGGCAAATGGCGCGTAGCTAAAACCGGTTTTCTCGGCCAACGCGGCGTCTTGCCGCTCGTCAAAGACCAACACCTCCATCCCAAACCCGCGCGCAATCTGCGCCGTGTGCACGCCGATGCGGCCACAGCCGACAAGCCCCAGCGTCTTGCCGCACAGGTCAAACCCGGCGAGCCCCTCGAGCGAAAAGGAGTGATCACGCGAGACGCGCTCGTGCGCGGCGCATACTCGGCGTGACAGCGCGAGAATGAGCGCAAAGGCAAACTCGGCGACCGTGTTGGCGCCATAGGCGGGCACACTTGCCACCGTGACACCACGCTTTTTTGCCTCGGCAACATCGATATGGTCAAAGCCCGTCGAGCGCGTCGCAATTAATTTTAATTTTGGCAGACGGTCGAGCACCGACGCATCCACCTTGTCGCCCACAAACACACACAGCACCTCGGCGTCACTCTCGCTCGCTGCAAACTGCGCCTCTTGCGGCGTTGTATTTGCAAAGACATGCACCTCATGCCCCGACAACTTGGTTTTGATGTACTGCTCCTCCCACGCCTCGTGCAAAAAATAGAGTATCTTCATAAAACAAAAGTATAATAACCGGTTATGCGTTGACCGACGACGGCACCTGCCGCACCTCTTTGGCAAGCGAGTGCCCCGCGTCGTCGAGCGTGTAGATAATAATCCCCCCAAACAACATCTGCACTTTGGATGCATCCTCGTGCGGGATCTGCTCGATGAACATCTCGAGCGCACGCAGAGCGTTGCCGTGCGAGACGATGAGCACATTTTTGCCCTCACGCAAAAGCGGCAGCACATGCTGCTCAAAGTAGGGCACCGCGCGCTCGTAGACCATCTTGAGCGTCTCGCCGCCCGGCACCGGACAATCCCAATCGCGGCGGACACACTCAAACTGCTGCTCGCCGATCAACTTCTCCATCTCCCACTTATTTTTGCCCGTGTAGTCGCCATAGTCGCGCTCGTTGAGCGCCGCCGAGTGCTCAACAGGGATATGCTTGGTGTCGCGGCCCTCCAACATGCAGGACAGCGTCTCGATGGAGCGCACTTGCATCGATGCAAACGCGCAGTCGATGCGGATGTCTTTGACAAGCGCGCCCATCTCGAGCGATTTTTGAAACCCGTAAGGAGTGAGGTGCGAGTCGTGCGCGCCGGTCCACAGGCCTTCTTTGTTCCACTCCGACTCGTGGTGTCTGGCAATCAGCAACGTACCCATCATATGTGCTTAGTATATACAGAATCGTACATGGCCGCTATCACAGCAGGTGCAAAGGCAACAACCCCTCGTGTCTCTGCGTCGCCTCGATGCCAAGCCGCATATGCTCGACCGCCTCGACCGGGTACTTGCCTGCTGCCGTCTCGTCCGAGAGCATCACCGCGTCGGAGCCGTGCGCGACCGCGTACTCGATGTCGGTCACCTCGGCACGGCTGGGGGTTGGGTGGTCGATCATCGAAAAGAGCATTTGCGTTGCCGTGATGACCGGCTTGCCCGCGGCGCGTGTCTTGGCGATTAAATCGGCCTCGATAAAGGGGATTTCCTCCAGCGGCACCTCGCTCCCCAGGTCGCCACGCGCAATCATAATCGCGTCCGACGCAGCGATGATTGCGTCGATATGTTCCAGCGCGACCTTGCGCTCAATTTTGGCGATTATTTTTTGTGCGCCACCCGCTGCTGCAACCACCGCGCGACACTCCTCGACATCGGCGGCACTGCCGACAAACGACAGCGCGAGATACTCCAACTGGTGCGCCGCACCAAACGCAATCGACGTTTTGTCCTGCTCGGTGAGCGAGGCGCCCGTGTGATCGTAGGTGTGGCCACTCTGCTCCTGCACCCGCGGGCCCGGCAGGTCTTGGATGATGGGAATGTGCTTGCCTGCCCCCGCCGCCACCTCGCGAATCATCGCGATCTGCGGCACGCGCTCGTCGAGTGTCCCCCACGCAAAGTTGAGCCGGACCACGTCGAGCCCAGCGGCCACCATGGCCGAAAAAATGTCACGCGACGCCGACGCTGGGCCCACAGTCGCGACAATTTGTGCTCGCTGTGTTTGGGATGCTGGTGTGGTAGTCATGCGGTGGTACGGTTACGATATGTTCTAAAAATACTCTCGGATTATGCAGCAAGTTCGTCTGCAATCTCCATGAGGCGATTGTACTTGCACACACGCTCGCCGCGCGCCAAGGAGCCCGCCTTGAGATACGTGCAACCCAAGCCAACGGCAATGTCGGCAATCGCGGTGTCGCCTGTCTCGCCCGAGCGATGCGACGCAAACGCCACCCAGCCCTGGCTCTTGGCAAAGAGCACCGCGTCGATGGTCTCGCTCACGGTGCCGATTTGATTTGGCTTGATGAGCGCCGAGGTGACTGCTTTTTTCTCGACTGCAATCTGCATCCGTGCCACATTGGTGGTGAGCAAATCATCGCCCACGACAAGCGCCCGGCCACCGATGCGCTTGGTAAAATCGACAAATGCGTCCCAATCCTCCTCGGCAAAGGGATCTTCAAACGATATGATTGGATATTTCTCCAACAATCCTTCGTACCAACTCGCCAACTCGCTAGTCGAGATTGTCTTTTGATTTCCTTCTCCTGTATCACTCACCTGCGTGTCCAGGTGATTGCCAAACGTACCTAAAGTATACTTCCCCTCCGTATAAAAACTCGACGCAGCGGAGTCGATGGCGATTTTGACGTCGTCGGTCGTGTACCCTGCGCCAGTGATTGCCGCGACAAGAGCGTCGAGCGCGTCCTCGTTGCTGCCGATCTTTGGTGCAAAGCCGCCCTCGTCGCCCACACCAATCGACAAGCCCTTAGCATGCAAGTTCTCGCGCAACGTCGCGATACACGCCGCGGCGACCTCAATGCGCTCTGCGGTCGTCCCCCGTTGCGGCACCAGCATAAACTCCTGGACACTCAAGCCGCTGTCGGCATGCTTGCCACCATTGAGGACGTTAAAGGATGGAGTCGGCATCGACGCTGCAATGTGCCCCAGCGATGCAAATCGCGCATCTGCTGCAACAGATTGGTTTGCACGTGTGTTGATGTAGCTGTACAACGGGACACCTGCTTCGACTGCCGACGCGCGAGCGAATGCTAGAGACACCGCCAAAATCGCATTCGCACCCAGCCGCGATTTATCCGGCGTGCCATCCAGTGCAACAAGTGCCGCGTCGAGCTGACGTTGATCAAACTCTTTTCCAACAAATGCACGAGCAATTTCTCCGTTTATATTCTCCACCGCGCGGCGCACGCCTTTGCCGCCAAACCGCTTCTCGCCATCGCGCAGCTCGTGTGCCTCGTTCTTGCCTGTGCTCGCACCCGACGGCACCGATGCAATCACCTTCGTGCCTTTGCCTGTCTCCAAAGCCACCTCCACGGTCGGCAACCCCCTCGAGTCCAACATCTCCCGTGCCGCTACCTTCGCAATCGTCGTCATATTGCCGCCAGTATAGCACAAGGAAATTACTGATACTGAATAAATAGCGGCTGGGGTTTGAGGTGGAGGATCTCGGTGGTGGTGAGCATGCGGGTTGAGGGTGGGCGGATGTCGTTTTTGTAAAAGAGTTTAAAGCCGGTGAACTGTACGGGCTGGCTTTGGATAAACGCCTGGTACGTCCCCTGCTTGCGCGTCGGCGAGCCCCAACCGTCCATATCCATCACCACCTCTACCTCGGGCAGCGGTGTAATCGCTGATGCATGCGTCACCATCGGCTGCGTAAAGCGATGCACCACCAAGATTTTTGGCGGCAAATTATTTTTCTGCACCAACCCTGCCAAGTACTTGGCTGCCCAATTTATATCGGACGCATCAAGCGTGCCGATTACCGTGCCGGGCTTTTTGCCCGAGGTCTGCATCGCAAACTCCGGGTCGAGCGCCAAGTGAACATTGGGCATGCTCAAGTATTTCTCCAAGAGCGGCACCTCGGTCTGCACATCACTCAAACCCACCTGCACATCGAGTATCACGATGCCGTGCACCTGCGCCGCCATCGAAAGCGCTTGGTCGATTTGGCTGTCTGGCATGCGCAAACGATACTTACCATCTTTTCCCGCGCTCCCCTGTGCGGTCACGGCGATGTAGTCGATAGCGAGCACCACTGGCGTCGACGGGTCGGCCGCCTGCCATTGTGCCCCCGCGGCCTGGAGCCGCGTCAGCGCCTCGGCAGGCGGATACTGGCCGAGCACGCCCATCCCTTTTGAATAAAAATTGCCGTAGTAGGCAACGATGCGATTAAACGGCAAGGGCGCCCCGCCAAGTGGGTACGGCGCGCCCGCGGCTGGCCAGATCGACTTCTGCGGCTTGGCAACAACAATCTTCTTTGTTGCTGTTTTTGCTTTTGTCGACGTGGCACTGGTCGCAGTTGTTATGCTCGTTGCGGTCGTGGTTGCAACAGGAGCGGTTGCTATTGCCCAGGGGATGCCGAGCGTACTAAAACCCTGTACCATGCTCGCGCTCACATCAAACGTCGGCACCGTTGTTGTTGCAAACGCCACCTGCCACAATTTGAGGTCATACGCAGCATGGTCGAGCGATTGCGCGCCAACAGCGCCAGCGTTTGTAGCGGTCGAGCCCGTCGTCATGGCCGTAGTCGAGCTTGCCGCGCCCGCCAGCGCCACCGCCGCAGCGTCATACTTCACCGGGCGAAAGTCGGCAAACGCGACCAAAGCAACAAACACCATCGCAACCAACGCGACCGCGCCTACTTGCGCGGCGATTACCACCGTTTTGTGTTGTACGAGAGGATGTTTTGCCATGTATGTGTATGGGATCATCTGCATGTCGATTGCCACCTGTTACCGATCCTCGTGATGCTTCTCCTCTAACTTCTCGATATGCTCCAGCTCGGCGTCAATCTTGTCGATCTTGTTGAGTATATACTCGGTGGTCGCCTTTTCCGAATGGACATCGCGCTCGGTCTGCTCAGCCAACCTTTCCTCTTTCTCCACCAACTTCTCTTCCTTTTCGACCAGTTTCTCCTCGCCGGCAACATCGGCCAAAATGAGTCGGTCACCCAAGAATACTGATATCAAGAGCCCTGTCATCGTGAGCAGCACCGCGCCCAACAACAGCGACGACGGCCCAAACAACAGCGGCGTGAGCCCTGCGGTCTCCCATACCCCTTTCCAAAACAGCACCACGCCAACCCCGCCCACAAGCGCGTACGCCACCGGCCGCTTGGTGAGCCAGCCGCGTATCCGATCATCCCCTTTCCGAAAAAACCGCACCACACGTCGCAACATGCTGCGTATTGTAGCATGGAATAGTGCGGCGCTTTATTTCCCCTCTATAGATTGTACGGACGATGCAACATATCGCTCTTTCTGCACCCACTGTCTTGTCGTCAAATCGTATTCTGCTAAATCTTCGCCCCAGCAGGTATCTGGGTAAAACGAATAGATGCGCATTGTTGCCGATGTATTGCGTCCAAAATCACCACCTCTTTGAAATGTGCATAGAAAGGTCTTTCCTTGTTCATCCACTCCCGTAACCTCTAGCAATGAATGTATCCCTTGCTCATCAATAATTTCTTGCTCGACCTTTGGATTTTTGCAGAACTTCTTCAACTCAGAAAGTATTTCAGCCCGCGTCGGAGCATATTCCCAAATCGCCACCTCTTGTTTACTCGTCGGCTCCTTTCGCGGTGGTGTTTCCATAGACATAGCCCAAGTATACCGCACTTACGGTGTGCGCAGTTAACAAGGCGTGTCTTACTTAGATATACCCCAGCCGGGTAAAGAGCGCGCTATACTATTTTCATGTTGAAGCAGTTTCTGGAATGGATTCAACTCAAGCAGGTGCTGCACGAAAGCACCTACAAACCACCACTGTTTAAAGAGGGTGAGATTTGGTGGTGCTCGATGGGAGAAAATATCGGCATCGAGACAAACGGCAAAGGCGAACGCTTTACTCGACCCGTGTATATTCTGCGTAAGTACGATAAATACACCTTTCTCGGGTTACCACTCACCACCAAAGGAAAAGTGGGTACCTGGTACTGCCCGATTGAGTTTAACGACAAGAAGCAGACCATCGTGCTCGCTCAAGGCAGAACATTTGACTACCGCCGACTCAAAAACCAAATGGGACATCTTGGTATACAAGATCGAGAAAAAATATGGAATGCGTACCGTGCACTGCACTAAAAACATAGAACCCCCGCACATCGCGGGGGGCGTGGGTTTCCCCAAATACTCCTCTAGTATAGCACAACTACGTGCTGCGCAACAAGTACACGCACTCCACCGCCAAACTGGGCAGGGCGCAATATTGACCGCGAGGTAGATTACTTCTCGCGTCTCCTATCCACAGAAATTTGTGTACCGCGGGTTGGCGTGGGTAGATATAATTGCAACAGAAAAATGCATTAGCAAGTGTGGCTTGCTCAACTAGGGAGAATACAGTGCGCGGGTAGCATACATTGGAAATGCAATGCGCCTGGCAGCGTGTAGATGACGGTTCGAATCCGTCCCCGCGCTCTGTATCCTCCTTAAATGAGCAGTACCGAGTTGGTATAACTGACAGCTGTATATCAGCATACATCACCATCAAAATAGGTTATCCACACAATACACAAGATACACAAACATGCATTTCAATGCTTGCAGAAGCAAGGCGTCGCCTTGCTTAGATATACCCCAACCGAGTAAAGAGCGCGGTGGAGGGCGGAGTAAGTTTAAGGTCGCGCAGCTCGGACAAAGGAGACCAGCGATACTCGCTAAACTCGCTCGGATCGAGCGCGATTGCTACGTCGCTTGCGGGTTTGTCGAGCACCACTTTGTAGATTTTAAACTGCATTTTTGCCAGCACACGCTCGCCCGTGTCCTTGAGCGTCTTCTCCGACTCGCCACGACCGACGTCGTCGATAAGTTTTATTTCGAAGGGAGAAATGTCGATGCCGAGCTCCTCGTTGACCTCGCGCACCAGCGCCTCTACTGGGTCCTCGCCCTGCTCGATGCCGCCACCGGGGATGTGCCAACAATCGAGATACACGCCGCCCTTCTTTGGATCTTTCATTGCCTGAAACAACTTCCCATCACTCGAAAAAATCAGTGCTGACACAATCTCCCGCTCGATGGTTCTCATTATGATTGCAATATTACCTGTTACCTCCGTCTCGTGACGGAGTCGGGCCGAAGCCATTTCCTCTACATAATATCACAACATGCGAATGCACAATCACACTCCACCGCCAAACTGGGCAGGGCGCAATATTGACCGCGAGGTAGATTACTTCTCGCGTCTCCTATCCACAGAAATTTGTGTATCGCGGGTTGGCAGGGACGAGTATCATGTACTCATCAGCGTTTAATTTATCAATTAGTACAATTCCTTCGTATGCCCAAAGCAAAGCCCACAGCGACCGTGCCTGCCACACCAAATACCGATACAGCAGCAACAACCGTATCTGCCGCGTCCACCACTGTTGCCACGCCAACGACTGCCACACCCGCTGCTACCCCTTTGCTGCTGACCATCACCAAGCGCGATGGCTCACTTGTCACCTATGACACAGGGAAGATTGCCGTTGCTGCAGGCAAAGCGATGAAGGCCGCCGAGGAGTATGTCGAGGGCGCGCCCGAGAGGATTGCCGAGCAGGTTACCGCCGCGCTCACCGAGCGAAAGTCGCTCGACAAACTCTTTATCCCGACCGTCGAGGATGTCCAAGACGCGGTCGAGACCGAGTTGATGCAGGAGTTCCCCGCGACCGCCAAGGCGTATATCCTCTACCGTGCCGACCGCGCGCGCATGCGCCGCCGCCAAGGGAGCGTGCCCGACCGCGTCCGCCTGCTCGCCAAGGAGAGCAAGAGCTACTTTAAAGACAATCCGCTGGGCGAGTTTGTCTATCTGCGCACCTACGCGCGCTGGATCGAGAGCGAGAACCGTCGCGAGACCTGGGTCGAGACGGTCGACCGCTATGTCGGCTTTATGAAGGAGAACCTGGGCGACAAGCTCCAGCCAACAGAGTATGCCGAGGTGCGCGAAGGGATTTTGAAGCAAGAGATCATGCCATCGATGCGCTTGATGCAGTTTGCCGGCGAGGCAGCACGCCGCTGCAACACCTGCGCCTACAACTGCACCTTTATCGCGCCAACCAAGCTCGAGGACTTTGCCGAGATCATGTACCTGTCGATGCAGGGCTGTGGCGTCGGTTTCGCTGTCGAGAGCCAAAACGTCGAGCAGCTACCGCAGATTAAAAAGCAGACCAGCAAAAAACTCCCGACACATGTTATCACCGACTCAAAGGAGGGCTGGTGCGACGCGCTCACCCTTGGCGTCACGACCTGGTACAGCGGCAAAGATGTCGACTTTGACTTCTCGATGATCCGCCCCGCGGGCGCTCGTCTCAAGGTGATGGGCGGCAAGGCGTCTGGGCCAGAGCCCTTGCGCTCGCTGCTCCAGTTTGCGCGCGAGCAGATCCTGCGTCGCCAAGGTCGCCGACTGCGCCCCATCGACGTCCACGATATCATCTGCAAGGTTGGCGAGTGTGTGGTCGCCGGTGGCGTGCGCCGCACCGCGATGATTTCCCTCTCCGACCTCGACGACCTCGAACTGCGCGATGCAAAAAAAGGGCAATTCTTTAACACCGAGCCGTACCGCATGGTGGCAAACAACTCTGCCGTGTACGAAAACAAGCCCTCAAACACCGAACTTTTGGAGGAGTGGGTTGCCTTGATGAAGAGCGGCTCAGGCGAACGCGGCATCTTCAACCGTGGTGCCTTGCAAAACACGCTGCCCAAGCGCCGCGCCGAGTACTTTAGCAAGGTCGGCTTTATCGGCGAGGATGGTGTGGTGCGCGGCTCGATCGGCACCAACCCTTGCGGCGAGATCATCCTCCAGTCCAAACAGTTTTGTAACCTCTCGGAGGTAATCGCTCGCGCCGACGACACCCGCGAGAGTTTGGTGCGCAAGGCACGCCTCGCCGCGATTGTCGGCACCTACCAAGCATCGCTCACCAAGTTTAACTACATCTCGCCCGAGTGGGCAGAGCACTGCCGCGAGGAGGCGCTCCTTGGTGTCTCCATCACCGGCCAGTGGGACAGCGACGCTGCGCGAGTGCCTGAGAACCTGCGCGCTGTGCGCGACACTGCGATCGCCACCAACGCCGAGTATGCCAAGCGCTTTGGCATCTCGCCATCAACCTCTGTCACCGCGGTCAAACCATCGGGCACGGTGTCACAGACATTCAACTGCTCCTCGGGCATCCACCCACGCCACTCCAAGTACTATATCCGCCGCGTGCGCATCTCGGCGACCGACTCGCTCTTTAAGATGCTGCGCGACCAGGGCGTGCCCGTCTACCCCGAGGTGGGGCAAAACGCCGAGACAGCGAGCACCTTTGTACTCGAGTTCCCTATCGAGTCGCCCGACAGCGCGAAGTTTAAAGACGACTTCTCGGCGCTCGAGCAGCTGGAGTATTGGAAGAACGTCAAACTCAACTTTACCGAGCATAACCCGTCTGCAACCATCTCCGTTGGCGAAAACGAGTGGATCGCCGTCGTCGACTGGGTGCAGAAAAACTGGGACATCATCGGCGGGCTCTCATTCCTGCCGCGCTTCGACCATGTGTACCGCTTGGCGCCGTACGAGACGATCGACAAAAAACAGTATGACGAGATGAAGGCCGCCTTCCCCGAGATCGACTTCGGCAAGCTGCTCACCTACGAGCGCACCGACGAAACCGAGCAAAAGAAAGAGCTCGCCTGTGTGGGCGGCGTCTGCGACGTCGACATGATTGTGCCCACGACCGCAACGGTGGCGGCGTAAACAGAATAAGACCATATACAAAAAAACCGCTGAGATATTCCCAGCGGTTTTTTTGTGTTAGTTCACAAGTGGTTACGAGTACGTCGGTTTTTGCTCAAGAGAGGACGCGAGGGTGTTGGCGAAGCGGGCGAGGGCGTAGAGGAAGGAGGAGAGGCGGTTGAGATATTTGTGGGCTGCTGGGGAGGTCGGATACTCCTCGCGCACCAAAAGGACATGGCGCTCGGCGCGGCGGGATACTGCGCGCGCGTAGTCGAGCAAGGCAGACAGTTCTGAGCCACCGGCAATAACGAACGCATGTGGGTTCTCAAACTTCTGCTCGAGGTCGGCAATGGTGGCCTCGAGCTGCTCGACCTGGCTCTGGTCAAACCGTTTGTCTGCGCCCGCCAACTCTGCCTGGACCACAAACAGGTGCTGCTGCTGCTCGCGCAGGAGGTTGGCAACTTTTGTATACTCGTTTGAGCGGATAGAGCTCTCGAGCCCCACGGTCGCGATCGCCGCCAACGCCTCGGTGTTGGCTTTGGCAAAACACACACCCAAAAGCGAGTTGAGTTCATCCACCGTGCCGAGCGCCTCAAACAACGGGCAGTCCTTGGGCAAGCGCGCTGCAGAACCAAATAATCCTGATGTGCCGTCGTCGCCTTTGCGGGTGTATAACATGGATGTAGTATACGGTGACCCGCCCGCACGAGCAAAACCTATGCACACCCGCGCACTCCAATATGCAGCAGCATCACTCGCGTGCAGCGTCGTCATCGTCGCGGCGTTTGCGCTGTATGCACATGAACATCGCACAGCGACAGCGCCCGCTGACACCTCCACAACACAGACACTCGGTTCATCAGCAACCGTCGTCACCGTTGTTGCTACGAGCACCAACCAGCAAGAAAAACTTGGAAACACGCCAACACCTGCCAACACAGCCCCAACAAAACAAGTAACCGCTAACACCATCTCACTCTCCATTCAGAATCTGTATGATAAAAAGAGTGTGGCGATTACGAAAGACGAGACACTGCTCGCGCTGCTGACACAGCAAAACGCTACCGACCCAGACATGCAGCTGCAGACGCAAGAGTATGCTGGCTTGGGTGCATTGGTCACCAGCATGGCCGGGCAAACCAACGGCACCGACAAAAAGTATTGGCAATACACGGTAAACGGTGTCGAGCCACAAATTGGCGCGAGCGGGTATATACTAAAAAGCGGCGACCGGGTAGAATGGGTCTTCGTCCCGTCGATGCAATAGGATTTCATACCAAGAACACAAACAGCGCATTAGAGAAAAGTGTATGCATACAACAACACAGAAAATAGTAGCAGGGCTCGGACTCATCGCCTTTGGTGTAGCAGTACGCTTTGTCTTCCATCTGCCTGATGCGACACCGCTGGTCGCGATCGCGCTTGTCTCTGCCGTCTACCTTGGTCGCCGGTGGGCGATTATCTTGCCACTCGTCACACTGTTCATATCCGACCTGTCGATCGGCTTCTACGACTGGCGCGTAATGTTGAGTGTGTATGGATCCTTCGCGCTCATCGGTCTGCTCAGCTTCTTGCTCAAAAAATATCCAAACGTGCTCGCGGGTGTTGCGATTACTGCCCTATCCTCTTTCCTCTTTTTTATCATCACCAACTTTGCGGTGTGGGCATTCTCGCCGTGGTATGAAAAGTCGCTTACGGGGCTCCTCTACTGCTACACGCTGGGGCTGCCGTTCTATCGCAATATGGCACTCGGCGACGCGATCTACACCCCACTCCTCTTTGCCGTCTTTGCCTACGGCCATGTCGCCACGGCGTATTTCGCCGCCGCTCGCCAAAAACTTGCGCTCGCGTTTGCTGCTCGTGTATAGTGCATGCGTCGAGTATTGGGGAAGTGAGGTGCAAATCCTCCACAGTGCCGCTACGGTAAATTGCACACAGATGCACTAAGTCCGAATACCGCTACTCGACAAAAAATTTATTCACATAAGTGCCTCGAGCAAGGCAACACTATGACATACTCACCCGTGGGCTCTCGTGCTGTCGCTGTGCGCGCATCTTTGTCTACTTTCGCATTCGTGTTCGTATTTTTATTCAGCGCTTTTTTTCTCACTCTCCCCGACCCTGCGCGCGCAGATGACGCTCCCGCAATCGACCCGCCACCAGTTGCTATCAACCTTGATATCGAGACAGCGACCACGACGCTTTTTAATGGGCCACTAACCGTATCAGGATGCTTGCCTAATCCAAGCGCTACCGCGAGCACCACCAACGCGCTGTGCGCCGTCGAGCAATCCGGGGTGCCGGTGGTGTGGGATTGGACCTACGCACCCGACGCATTTTTGACGTCGATTGGTGGCGTTGGCAATGACTACACCAACAATGTGTACTGGGGATGGTTCTCAAATCTATCCTACGGGCAAACCGCACTCAACAAACATGTCCTCACCAATGGCGAGCATCTGCTCGTAGTGATTGGGAAACAGCCGCTCCAACTTGCCGTCGCGAGCACGTCGCCCCAAGTCGGCACCAGCACAATCATCACCGTCACCCAGTTTGGGCTCGATGCGAGCTACAACCCCGTATGGACAGCAGCAACCACAAGCATTGTTTCTGTCCGAGACACCACCAGCGGCGAGAGTTGGCAGATTCCCACCGACGCATCGGGCACGGTTTCGCTCATAGCATCATCCACCGACCCGCTCGACATCTCCGCAACCGAGGATGGGTTTGTACCAACAACACACAGCACCATCTCGCCTGTCCCCGCACCACTAGCAGCAACAACTACTGCAACAACAACGCCCGATGCGGCAACCACGACACCCGACTCGCCTACACCCGCGAGCAGCAGTTCGAACGGAAGTAACGGAGGATCTGGTGGAGGTGGCGGGATTATCGCGAACACACCGACCGTCGACATTGGGAGCGCGACCAACTACCTGCTTGGCACTCAACAGGCGGACGGCTCGTGGGGCAGCGCGATGCAGAGCGACTGGGTGGCAATCGGGCTCGTTGCTGCAAACGCGCCAACCACGTATCAACCGAACCTGCTCAACTACTTCGCGCATGACGCAACCTTCTCAAACGTCACCGACTACGAGCGGCATGCGATGGCGCTTGAGGCCTTGGGAATAAATCCGTACACCAGCGGCACTATCGACCACATCACCAGTGCGTTCGACGGCGCGAAGATAGGCGACCCGACACTCGCTGCAGGGTCAAACACGCAGGTCAACAGCAACATTTTTGCCATCTTCCCACTGCTCGCTGCGGGGTACACCTCAAACGACACGATTATCCAAAAGACAATCGCGTTTATTGTCTCGCAGCAAAGTGCTGATGGCTCGTGGGGCAATATCGACCTCACCGCCGCGGCAGTGCAAGCGCTGGCACTCGTGCCAAACATGCCCGGCGCTGCGGATGCACTTGCTCGCGCCCGCGGATACCTGCTCGCGCACGGCGATGCACAGGGATGCTTTGGCAACACCTTCTCGACCGCGTGGGCGCTGCAAGCGGCAGATGCACTCGGCACAACGAGCGGCACTGGTGCGTCACCACAAACAACCTGCCTCGCCGCAGCACAGATGGCAGACGGCAGCATCGGCAGCACCTCCGACACGACGCAGACAAAAATCTGGGCGACTGCGTATGCGCTCCCCGCCGCACGCGGCCTCCCTTGGGAGAATATCTTGCACACCTTCCCCAAACCAGTGACTACGGGCAGCAACAACGCTGGAGCAGTTGCGACGTCAACAACATCACTAGCAACACTTGTCGCGTCAAGCACTGCTGCAACTTCTACAGCAGTCACACTCCCTGCGCCAATCATCACAGCAACGAGCACCGCGACGTCGACTACGCCTGCGCGCAGTGTCGCAATAACAACACTTGCACCGACCGCAACAACGACATTAGATACGACCCCCGCACCACTCACCACAAAAGTTGGTAGCAAAAAAATGCCGTCTCACAATCAAACACTCGGCACAAACACGCAACCAGCAGCCGTGGCCGACGCACCCGCAACAGGCAGCATCCTCACCACGCTTGGCCACTTTGTATCCTCGCTGTGGCACGCAGTCGCGGGGTTGTTCTAGCGCACTAGCAAAATCTGGCCGTTTGAGGTACTCTCTTGACCAGGACGCCAAAGTGGCGTCGACTGTACCGCAACAACAAGCAACCTCTAGGAGGGCAATCCCGTGCTTGCATACATAGCTGTTCCCATCGAAGTAAAACCGGGAATGCGAGTCCGGATTGGAACAAAAGGACTCATAGGTACTATCACCAGAATATGCACTACGTTTGTCGGCGACCTCGACCCGCATGGACGAACTCCTGGGGAGTATTACGATACTGACAAGGGAGATGAACAACACCTTCCTTGGGGTATGGTTATGGTGCAGTGGGACGGAGGTGCAGAACAGAAGATCGCCACAACACACCTTACTCTGCTGAACGATTCGACAGGCAATGCACTTAATGCGCCACCGAATTTCCAGCGTGCTAGCGACCTTCCCTATCAACCCATCTTCAACATCGGCGACGAAGTGCGTTTAAAGAGGGCGCCCCAGAAACCGCAGGTTGTGGTGCGGATTACGTTTGAAGCAAATACTGGAGTCCCACTGTATTACATTCTGACAGGAAGCAGGGCTGATTTTGTACCGTCTGGAGATCACCTTACCTTCAGCAGACCCGTTGGCGGATACCGACCCGACAATCACGACCCGAGTTACCTAGCGGAAGAACTCGAGCGAGCATAAAGACCACAGGAACACAGGCGGGTCGCATCAGCGACTCGCCTATCCTTTTGTATATAAAAATAGAAAAAAGGGTTTAATGGTCTTTTTGGGAGGCTGTTTTCGCCTTTCCCGCCAGAATTGCTGAGATCAATTTGAAGCGTCGATCACGTCGCAGTCCGTTGTGTACGTTCACTTTCTTTTTGAGTTGTCCAAAGAAACCATCGAGCGAGTTGGTGGTGTTTGGAATACACAGTTCGGGATGTTTTTCATACGTAAAGAGATACGGCAGATTAGTGGTGAGCGAGCGATACGCTGCCTTGAGTTTGCGATGCGTGTATTCCCATCCTCGTTTGGTGTGCGGTGCAACACTACGCTCCTGCAGAAACGTCTCGTAGGTATTGAACCATGTCGTGAGCGCTGCGGTAAACTCCTGCTCCGTTGTGGTACTCAAGGAGCATGCGAGGCGTCGTAGTTCCTGTGCTGCTGTTGTCTTGGGACGTCGCGTGAGATACTTCGTCACGGTCTTCATTTGATGAAACTGGCAGAACTGCACGGGTATGCCCTGTCGCTCAAAAACCGAGGCTACACCACGTCTACCATCGATGACGGCTGCGGTGACGTGCCACCCACGCTCCAGTAGTCCAGCGAGGCTTTGTGCGTACACCGAGCCAGTCTCTTGTTCGACCTCTGTCCAACAGATGTTTCGTCCTAGTGTCGGTGAGCGCAACACGCAAACACCATAGCTGCGTCCCCAGTAGGTGGTGTCGGCAACAATGACGGTAGATTGTGGTGTGAGTGGTGGAAACGCGAGCGATGCAGCATCCAGTTGTGCGCGAACCCATCGCAGACTCCTGCCTGTGCTTGTTGCGAGTTGTGTGAGATTTTGTCGTCGCCACACATAGTCGTGCAGTAGTTTCTGCTGTGCACGCTGCGGCTTTCGTTTTGATTGAAATTGTGTCGAGCAGTCGTTACATCGATAGCGTCTTACGCGTCTACGAACCCCATTCTTTTTGGTGTCTGTGGAGCCGCAGATGGGGCATCTGATACCCCTTTTTTTCGTAGCATACGAATGTGTTCATGGTTTTAGCTTGTAGTTACGCCATGATACATCGAAAACATCCTCCCGTTTTTGCTATTAACTC